>JAUHXW010000327.1 GCA_030426705.1 Gammaproteobacteria bacterium | reverse complement strand
ACAGGCCGGTTCCAAAGTCGAAGTCAATCAATTGTCAGTGATGATGGAATTGCAAGCTGATTGCTTGGCAGGTGTGTGGGCTCATCATGCCAATAAGCAACAAAACATGCTGGAACCCGGTGATGTGGAGGAAGGCCTGCGGGCAGCAGCATCGATAGGTGATGACACCATCCAATCAAGAGCAGGCAGAAGAGTCAACGTTGAAGCGTTTACCCACGGGTCCTCAGCGCAAAGGGTTAAGTGGCTCAAACGTGGCTTGCAAACCGGCAGTTACGATTCATGTAATACATTCTCAGAAGGTGCTTGAATACGGTGGAATACTATCGCATAGCTGGCATTGACTTTGGGTTATCAAAGCAGGCTTTAACCCGGCAGCGTGAATCCATTGCCATCAACGAAAGGACATGGCGAGCTTTGAAACTATTGCTAGATAGCAATCGGGAAACTGTCAGTAAAGATTTGTTTGTAGAAGATGTGTGGCAAGGCGTCATTGTCAGCGATGCATCAGTTTTTAAGCAGGTGCAAGTGGTCAGAAACCTGTTTGCTCAAATGGGTTTACAAGATGATTTGATTGAAAATGTCTACGGTCAGGGCTATCGTTTAACCCTGGCTGTTAATACAATCAAAGCGCCCAAAACACAAGTGAAAAAAACATCGTGGACTGTGGCTGCGCTGTTGGTTTTATTTGCCCTGGTGGCCATGGTGGCTCATCAAACCCAGCCTGAAGTTGATGTTTTGGATAAAGCCCAACGCAAAAACATCCTGACTTTGATGCAGGAAGACTGGCAGGAAGGATTGATGCATGTGGATGCTTTGTTACAACAGGCTCAAGCCTATTCAGCATCAGATTTGGCCTATCTTTACCATCAAAAAGGTCAGGCACATTTGAATTTGCAACAATTTACGGAATCACGTGAAGCACTGGTAAAATCCATGGCCGAATACCGTGGTTTAAGAGATTGGTTGCACCAGGGTGATGTTGCCATGCAAATGGCCCGTTTGTATGACTACCTGGATGATAATGAGGTGCAATTAAGTCACATCAATGACTCCATACATTATTTCAAGAAGGCTGGAGCCAAAACCAAATTGGTTGATGCCATGTTGGAAAAAGCCAGTTTCCAAAGAAAGCTCAAAGATTTCCCAGCAGCCAAACAAGCATATCAGGATGCACTGGAATCAGCTGAACAGATTGATGATCAGGTGGGGCAAATGATGGCCATTAACAACCTGGCAGCCACCCATTTGCTACTCAATGAAAACCAGAAGGCCGTTGCTCTCGGCGAACAAGGTTTGGCACTGAGCCTCAAGGGTGGGAATGGGCAGCACATTGCCAACTCATACAGCTTCCTCAGCCAATTGTATTGGCAACAAAACCAACAAAAGCAGGCATTGAACATGATGAGTCAGGCATTGACTTATCAAATTGAGACCAAAAGCCACAAGCACCTGAGTCCCAAGTTGATGAACCTGAATTACCTGTTGTTGGAAACAGGTCAATTTTCAGCGGCTGATCGTTTATTATCAGTGACCGAATCATATGCCGCTGCCTTGCATGTCAAAACGGGTTCGGCGGTGGTCGCTTTATATCAAGGCATGAATCATGCTCATCAAAGTGAATGGCAACAAGCCCATCAATCGTTGGAAAAATCTTACCAAATTGCCATCAAAAATGACATTGCTTATAAGAAACCTACCATCATGGGTTATTTGTCGATGTCACGAGTGCAGAACGGACAATTCCTTAAGGCAATAGAATTGGCCAGCCAAACCCTGGCTGAAGCACAACTGGGAGAACGAGAAAAATTGTTGGCACAGCTTGCTTTGGTACAGGGCTATGATGCCACTGAACAAACGGCTTTGGCACAGCAAGTGTTGTCAGAAATTTCAGTGCCTGAAGATTGGATTTTTGGCCAAATAATTCATGCAAAAATTACCAGACAACGCACCGAGCCATCAGCCATTGAGTTTCGTCACCAGCAACAACAACACATCGACACCTTGTATCAACAATGGTCAGAGTTGGCCGCAGAATCTGCTTTCGATGATGCTTTATTATCTCGCTTGGTCGAGCAAGTCAATGGGCTGGTTGAGCAATTGAACAGTTAAAGGCTACCTACATCATCGTTCCGATGATCCAGCGTGGGAATGCATAGACATAAACTCTGTCTGAACGAAGAAACAACAAAGGTGTCATCCTGAGTGTAGCGGAGGCCCGGTAATTGTGGAAGTGTGGTTTTACGAAGTAAAGAAGCGCTTTCACATTAACGCAGGCCGTGGAACCGAAGGATCTCATCACGCTGGATAGCTGTTTAAATCAGAAGTATCACCTGTTCATCTGGAGATTATCTCTGCGCTCCTGCTTCGAGCCTTTCAGGTCGCTTCGCGTGGTAAAAAGGCTATCCTGCCTTTTTATCTTCGACTCGCTTTGCTCGCTCAGTATGACACAAGACTTTTAGCTAAACAGAATATAACGCTATGCATTCCCACGCTGGATCATGGGAACGAAAAATATTCGGATTAATATTTTGTAGTGATAGGCGTACTGACATTACCAGTTTGGATTTCGCAAGCCAAATCAATACTCCAGTCATGACCCCATTCTGCCAAGTTATCAGCCACTAAAGAATCTACAGTTTTAATTAAATTAACGCCTTCGCAGGCGATACCCCCACCGCTGATTCCTGCACCATTGCCGTAAACACTGCTGTGATCCAAGCTTATGAAATGACCTGAGCCAACAATCGACATGGCACCACCGTGTTGCGCCTGATTGTTGGTGAACCAGGAGTTCCGTAACTGAACGCGGTTATCCCGGCCTGATATGTGCATGCCACCGCCAGATTCGATGGCCTGGTTATTGGTGACCAAAACCTGATTCAATACCAACGAAAAATAGCCATCAGCCATGATGCCCCCACCAACATCAGCATATCCAGACTCTATGGTCAGGTTTTTAAAGTTTATCTTTGCCATGTTGTCTGTTGTCGTTTTGATGATGATGGCTGGTTGTAATCCAAAGCCACTGATGCGACTTTGATTATTGGCTTTTAATCCCAGATCGGCTGATAAACAATTGTTATGACCACCGCTGATGTTGACCGAGTCAGTGATCAACAATGGCGGCCATATAAGCGAACTGCTGAGGGCAATGCTGTGGTGCTCTGCAATCACCTGGTTGATTTCAGCGGGTTGATAATCACACCAAAAGTCATCACCAACCGTCACCAGTGAGTAACGGTTGGAGAGCATTGATTCAATCAAAACTGTTAGCAAAAATAACATCATGGTTGTATTCGAAGGCGCCTGCATCGTAGCTTCCTAAAAAGTTAGGATGTGCTGGGCTGTCATCACCTCGATCAAAACCTACCATGTCGGCATAAAACGCACCGCCAAAAGTTTGC
>JAUHXW010000326.1 GCA_030426705.1 Gammaproteobacteria bacterium | reverse complement strand
TAAAAAATAGGTGCACTTCTTTCAGGAAAATCAATTGATCGGCCAGTAGCGCACTTAATCCGGTGGCTTTGAACGCGGAAGCAATCACCATGCCTCCTGAAAACAGCAACAACACGCCCCATGGTATGGTATTGGCGGTTTTCCAATTCAATAATTTACCTCCTTTGCCATCAGCCACTGAAAACATCAACACCACGCCGAGTAAGGCCACCGTGGCATCATTGGCGTAAGGTAAGTTGAAATAAGTCTTCCAGCCGCCAAAAGGCGCAGTTCGGGTGACCCACAAAAAAGCAGTCAAAGCGAACACCATCAGTGTGCGCTTTTGCGCGGTATTCATGCGTTGTTGGTCAATTTCGATGGCTTGGCTGAATGATTGGTTGTTATTGATTTGTTTTAGCAATAACAATACCATCAAAGGGAAAAACAATAAAACCATAGGCGATACCTGAATCATCCACTCGGTAAAACCTATTTCAATGCCTGTTTCCTGTCTTAAGTTCTCAATCATGATCAGATTGGGTGGTGTGCCAATCGGTGTCATGGTGCCACCAATGCTGGCGCTGTAAGCAATTCCCAGTAACAACATGATGGCAAAGTTACGGTCTTTATTATATTCAATGATGGCCAGAGCAATGGGTAACAGCATCAGAGTTGTGGCGGTATTGGAAATCCACATGCTCAATAAAAAAGCGGTGAGCATAAAGCCCAGAATGATTTTCCTGGAGCTTTCTGTACCAACACCACGCAGGATGTTGTTAGCAATGTAGTGATGGGTCTTGCTGTGAGTCAGAGCGGTAGATAGCAAAAATCCACCGAGTAGCAGGATAATTAAAGGACTGCCATAGGCTTGTGCCACTTCGGCTGGAGTTAAAACAGTAAACAGAGGAAACAGCGCAATAGGCAACAGAGAGGCTATCGGAATTGGCATCCATTCGGTCACCCAGAAGATGGCTGTGCTGCCGGTAATCAATAGGGTGATGCTTTGTGTGTGGTCGAGAATTTTGTTCCAATAAAGGAGGAAAACTGTCAGGAAAAGCAGGAAAAAAGGCAGAATCTTTTTAATGGGCATGGATTCGATACTGTTGCGTATGTTTTGAGTAAAATATTAATGTTTTTTTAATAATTCAGCTTGTAATTTTACCCGAATAAAATTTAAGATGTTAGGGTTTATTAATTTGGGGACACAGATGAAACTAAAACCAATCCTTATAACATTATTTTCTATTGTCTTGCTGCAAGCATGTAGCAGCAGCAATAATTCACCGAGGGCAGTTGACGCGCCTCCAGCCACTACGCCAGGTGGCGAAGTGGTCACTGGGGTGATTGAAGCCATCTTTAATCCGGCTTCGGGTGATCCTGCTCAGGTACCTATACCAACCAATCTGTTTTTGTCAGGAACCACTGATTTAACATTGAACATCCCAGTGGCAGATCCAACGGATTTTTCAGATCCTTTGGTGGCTCTGAATGCCCTTGACGGTTTCAGTACAGTGGCACCCTGGTCAACCAATTTTTCAGTTGGGGTTGCGCCAGCTTCAGTTCACCCAGGCAGTGTAAAAGTTTACGAAGTGGCTTTGACTGGACCTGGTGGGGCAGTGGTTGCTGTTAATAATGAGCTGGTTTTTGGTCAGGATTTTGTCGCTGCCGCTAATGGCAGCAGTGTGGCGATTGTTCCCATCAAGCCACTGAAGCAACTGACCTCTTACATGGCTGTGTTGACCAATGGCATTCAAGATGAAGATGGCAATGCCGCCACCCCATCGCAAACTTATTTTTTGAGTCAAAGAACTTCGCCATTAATTGATGGCAGTGGCAACAGCACGGATCCTTTAATTGATAGTGCAACTGCTCAGGCATTGGAACCTTTGCGTCAATTGACCAACTTCCAGGAAGCTGCAGCTGCATCACAAGGCGTAGATCCAAGTACCATTGTGTTGTCATGGACCATGACCACTCAATCGGTTACGCCAGTGCTCAGTGCTGTTAAAAGCATCACAGGCCCAGGTTCTGCGACTTTAGCACCAACCGGTTTAAACACCTCAACACCTGCAATAGGTGGCTTTGGTTTGGCTGATATTTACATTGGGGTGATGAGTTCACCTTATTATTTGACTGCACCGAGTGCAACCAACCCATTGGCGCCATTGAATGAATTCTGGAAAGCCGCTCCCGGTGGTTATGTGCCACCGTTTGATCAAGTGCCATTGGATCCAACTTCAACCAATTTAACATTGGCCAATCCAATACCTGTTGCGACCGGTATGCAAAACTTGCCTGTTTTGATGACAGTTCCCAATGCCAATTCAGGTCACACCAAACCTGAAGGTGGTTGGCCAATCATGATTTTCCAACATGGAATTACGCGTAACAGAACGGACATGCTGGCAGTAGCTGACACCATGGCTTCAGTCGGTTATGCAGTGATAGCCATTGATTTGCCATTACACGGTATTACCACCACTGATGGCAGCAACCCGTTCTATATTGAAGGTACGCCATTTGGTCCAATCTCTAATGAAAGAACATTCGATTTGGATTTGGTAAACAACACCACGGGCGCTCCTGGTCCTGATGGTGTGGTTGATGCTTCAGCGGCTCACTACATCAATTTAGCCAACTTGCTGGTATCACGTGATAATGTGAGACAAGGCGTTGCTGATTTGTTTACTCTGACAGAAACCATTCCATTGATAGATATCGACGGAGACGCTGCGGGTGATTTCAATGAAGCCAGCATCACGTACACTGGTTTGTCATTGGGTTCTATCACAGGTGTTAACTACCTGGCATTTGATCCTAATGTGCAAAGTGCTGTGCTTTCTGCGCCAGGTGGTGGTATTGCCAGTCTGTTGATTGGTTCACCAACTTTTGGCCCAAGAATCATAGCTGGTCTTGAAGCTGCTGGTGTGCAACAAGGTACTACAGAATTTAATCTGTTTGTGTTAGCGACGCAAACGGTTATGGACGCAGCTGACCCAATCAATATGGGCGGCTTTGCTTCCTTGCAAAAAAATGTTTTGGTACATGAAATTCTGGGCGACCAGGTTATCACCAATACTGTTCCAGGTGCGCCATTATCGGGCACAGAGCCTTTGATTGCGGCCATGGGATTAACTTCATATTCAGAGTCGGCTTTCAATCCTGAGGGTATTGATGGTGCTGTCAGATTCACAGAAGGTGATCATGGCAGTATCTTGAGTCCTGCAACTTCACCTGCTGCTACAGCTGAAATGCAACAACAAATGGCTGCATACCATATTACAGGTGGTACAACAGTTAATATTGTTGATGACAGCGTGGTTCAATAAGGAGGTGGCTATGAAAAAATTAATTAATAAGCGTGGAGTACAAAAAATGGCTCAAAATAAAACAAGGTTTCAGCTTAAACCTTTGAAACTGGCCAT
>JAUHXW010000325.1 GCA_030426705.1 Gammaproteobacteria bacterium | reverse complement strand
GATCAGTGCAATCCCCTCAGTGCTCGTGGTCATATTGTCTTTATTCATCTCGGCGAGTGCGACTCCTTTGAAATCGGAGTACTTCATGAATTTGTCGATTTTGTGCTTTTCTTTAATCTCTTTTTTGTATTGTTCTTTAACCCCATTCCCAGGCCTGAAATGGGCTGTGGGATTCAACAAAAGCTCCGATGAAACGATGATTTCACCATATCTGAGGTATGGGTACAGGTCTGTGATCACAACTGGTTGTTCAAAACTCACCAACATACCTTCAACACTTTCCAAGTCAAAACCATCAAGCGGCATAGGTATCAAAACAGGTTCGGGTAATGCATGTTCTCGTTCACAAACTTTAACTGCCGCCACTTGAGTGATTTGGGTGACATCAAACTGTTCAGAGACGCGGCCTTTGACCATCACCACATCTCCTTTTTGCAATTTTTGATAAGAATCTCGATGATGAATAAAGATACCATCTGAAGTTGTTGAGTCGTTATCCGGCTTGAGTTGCTGGATAAAAAAACCATCCAGTGCGTCTTCACCTCTGAAATCACCGGTAATAATTCCCTTTACTGTTACCAGTTGATTATTTAAAGTAGATTGTTTTTCGTTGCCTTGTATGGTCCCAATAGCTGTGACAGGTGCGTTGCATTTGAGCTGAGCCGCCTGAACTGCCGAACCCCAAACAGTAAGGAGTAAAATCCAGTATTTCATTTTTACTTGTGAGTTAAGAATCGATGTATATTACCATGTGAGGAATCAACAGGTGCAAAAATTACAGACAAAAAAAAACCCGGAATTTGCATCCGGGTTAATGGGGAATTTAGACCCGGTTAAAGGCCTATGAAAAAATAAATGTTAACGAGGTGAGAAACTGCTATTTCACAACTCGTTAGCCATTATAAGTTTGAATCAGTCAAACAAATGTAAAGCATTGTAAAAAGGTATGTCCTTGGGGCTTACGCTTCCGCTTCGAGCTCGGATTACGGCATTCCATTTCTGCTTCTTTGCTTCGCAAAAATCGAAATGTATTCATTGCCTACGCTGCCTAACCGGCTCGGCGGGTCGAGCTGCACAGCAGCTCTCCATTGAATACTGGTGCTGGTTTTTGCTATAGTTACGGCCTGTTTAACTTAAGAGAGTCAAGAATGAACAAATTTATATTACTGAGTGTGGCTTTGGTGTTTTCTTTGAGCGCTTGCAGTGATGAGGCTGAGCAAAAAACCACATCAAAAGTTGAAGAAGCCAAACAGGCTGTTAAACAAGCTGCTGAAACAACAGCTGAGAAAACCAAAGAAGCGGCTGAAAAAGTGGCTGAAGTCAGTAAAGATGGTTTTGAGACTGCCAAAGAGGTGGGTCATAAAACCATTGATGCCACCAAGGAAAAAGCCGGCGAGCTCAAAGAGCAAGCTAAAGAGGTTTATGCCGATGGCAAAGAGGCCGCAGGTGAAATGGTTGATAAAGCCAAGGAAAAAGCGGGCGAAATGGTAGATGCTACTCAGGAAAAATCTGCAGAAGTCATGGATGCAGCGAAAGAAAAAGCCGGTGAATTGGTTGAAGAGGCTAAAGAAAAAGTTCAAGAAGCCACTGAAGATGATGGTGACAATTGAAGAATTTGTTGAAACTTAAACCATTTCCATTGAGTCTATAAGCGCTTTGAGCCAAAATAACCCACAACTCAATGGAACTGTTTTATGAACTTACCCTTATTTATTGGCCTCAGATACACCAAAGCCAAGCGGAAAAACCATTTCATTTCTTTTATCTCATTGATTTCAATGGCTGGAATTGCGCTGGGCGTGATGACAGTTATTGTGGTTATTGGTGTGATGAATGGTTTTAACAAGGAATTCCAAGAGCGGATGCTTAGCACCGTTTCCCATGCCACCATTTCTGCTTTCAGCGGCGAACATTTAAACGATTGGCAACAAGCTGTTAATCAAGTGACAGCCAAAGAACAAATCCTCGGAGCTGCACCCTACATACGTACAGAAGGCATGTTACAGGGGTTCAGAACCGAAGGGGCTTTGGTTCAGGGCGTCTTGCCGGAACTGGAAAAACAGGTCACCGAATTTCAGGACTCCATGCGTTATGGTTCACTTGATGATTTACAGGCCGGTGAATTCAACATCATCCTGGGCGTTGATTTAGCTGCCCATCTTGGCGTTGGTCCCGGTGATATAATCACTTTATATGTACCCGAATTCAGAACAACTGCAGTAGGTGTAACACCGCGATTAAAACGGTTCACAGTTACAGGTATTTTTGAAATGGGTATGCTCCAATACGATTTCAAACTGGGATTGATACACCTTGAAGATGCCAGAAAGTTGTTGCGTATGCCAGCAGGGTCGGCTGAAGGAGTCAGAATCAAGGTCAATGATTTGATGAAAGCACCGAAAATTGCACGCGACCTTGCTCCTGAACTTGACGGCTTTTATCGCATTCGGGACTGGACTCAGGAACATGTGAATTTTTTCAAAGCCACCCGCACGGAACGCATGGTGATGTTCATCATTTTATCGATGATTGTGGCGGTGGCAGCTTTCAACATCCTATCAACTTTGGTGATGTTGGTCACTGAAAAACAATCGGATGTGGCCATCTTACGCACCTTGGGTATGTCAGGTGGACAAATCATGGGCATTTTTATGGTATCAGGTACGTTGATTGGTCTGATTGGCACCACCATAGGCACCATTCTGGGTTTGATTACCGCGGCTAATATCAACAGCATCATGAAGACTTTGGAGGGCTGGTTTAATACCGAGTTTTTGTCTAAAGACGTGTATTACATCACTGAAATCACTGCAGATTTAAGGGCCGTAGATGTTTTGTTGATTGTCGGCATAGCATTCAGTTTATCGGTATTGGCAACCCTCTATCCGGCCTGGCGAGCCTCAAGGGTCGAACCTGCGGAGGCATTGCGTTATGAATGATTCACAAAACCAAGCCGTTATCAGCTGTGAAAATTTGAGTAAATTTTTTGTTGATGGCGACAGAAAGATAAAAATTTTTGAGAATCTGAATTTTGCAGTTGAGGCTGGTGAAACCGTAGCCATCATGGGAGCATCTGGCTCTGGCAAAAGCACATTGCTGCATTTATTGGGAGGACTGGATACACCTAACAGTGGTGAAATCACCATTCAAGGAAAACCACTGTCCAGACAAAACGCCAAACAACGTGGCTTATTGCGCAATCAGCACCTGGGTTTTGTTTATCAGTTCCATCACCTCTTACCCGAATTTTCTGCTTTGGAAAATGTGATGATGCCATTATTGATTGGCAAAACCAGTAAAAATAAAGCCCGGCAACAAGCCACAGATATTCTCACACAAGTGGGTCTCGCAGAACGATTAACCCATCGACCAGCCCAATTATCTGGTGGTGAAAGACAACGTGCTGC
>JAUHXW010000324.1 GCA_030426705.1 Gammaproteobacteria bacterium | reverse complement strand
TGGAGGCGGCCTTTACTTCGAAGAAGGTGCCCTGGTGAGCTTCTATTCAGGCTCCACAACACCTCAATTAAACGATTTTGGCATTCACAATAACACGGCTTTTCAGCATGGTGGTGGTGTTTACTTGAACCAATCCTTTGCAAATTTTTATGGTTATGCTTTTAATGGCAACGGAGATTTTATTAATCCGGTCAATATCACTAAAAATACCGCACAACAAGGTGGTGGCATTTACGCTGTGACATCATCGATCAATACATCATTGATTGATTTCAGTCAAAACATGGCCTCTCAATCAGGTGCTGGTTTCAGCTTGCACACCAATTCAGTACTGAAAATCGACAATAAAGATGCTTTGGATGTACCTGTAGCCAACTGTTGGAACAACAACATCAGCAAATGCAACCTGATTCAGAATAACATCATTCAAAACGGCGGGATAATTGGAGACCAAGGCGGTGCCATTGATGCGATTGATTCAGCTATACATATCGAGCACACCTGGTTTGAAGCTAATGATGCCGGTGGTGATGGCAATGGCGCAGTGATTGCGATGTTGAGCGCCAATCCGGGATCGAACATCGATCACAGTGTTTTTCATAACAATGGTTTTGCCACTGGAAGTGATAACAGCCTGATTTATCTCGATGTGTTTTCCGAGTTGGCAGTTCGACACAATACCTGGGCAGATAATGACATTCAACAGGCCATGGTACATTTGGTAGACGCCGGCAGCAGCTTCGAGTTTTTCAATTCTGTGGTCAGCAACCTCAATGGTGATACGGTGTTTGACAACCACCCAATGGCTACTGTCACTGCAGACTGCATGCTCACCAGTGAAGACACTTCTTTTCCTGCACCACCTGCCTCCAATAATGTCTGGCAAGGTGATCCCATGTTTTATGATCGAGCTGGTGACGATTTCAGGCAGTTAGGTCAATCTGTAACCACCATAGATCGCTGCGCACCCATAGCTGGTCTCGACAGCATTGATATGGCCTTACAAAACCGGCAGTATGACGTTGAAAACCTCTCTAATGATGATTTCGATTTCGTGGACACCGGTGCCTATGAATACCAGGGTGTCCACCCTGATGTGATTTTTGCAGATGGCTTTCAATGAAACAAACTTGGGTTGCTGTTGGTTGTTCATACACCAGCAACCCAAAATCCACTCACAAAAAAAGGCCATCCCTGGCCTCATTAATACTGGTTTTTTATCAACCACCCTCTATATAGATGCAATTTTTTTGGAGAGCTTGGTGAGCCATGTCCGTATGGCCCACCCAATCAACACCAATCAGAAAGTATGGGTATATCTTGCGTATACCACTGCCCCTCTTGGATCATCGGTACTTTTGAAATAACCGGCTTCTTCACTGGCATTGGCATCGAACACTGGATCTTTATCTGTACAATTGATGCAGCCCAGTTGTAACTTTTTATCATTGCCAATCAACAAGGTATAAGCCAAATCAAATGTCGTAAACGAAGGCGTGTCTGCCGAACCTGTGAGCGTGTTTACTGCTGTAGTTCTTAAACCACTGCGGTAATGTGCTGAAGCATTGATGCTATGAGCCCCCCATTGATAACCCATGGAAAAATTATTCCTTAATTGTGGAAAATCTCCCAATGTTACATTACCGGTACCATCGATAGGTGCGCCGGTAGTTGGGTTGTTATTGGCATCCAGTACGATAGGCGCAAAATCAAATTTGTCATAGTAAGTACTGCTGTTCTTAAAGCTCAGTGTACCTGGGCCTAGTTCCATTTTATAAGCCATGGCCAAGTCAAAGCCATTGACTGTTTGGAATGCGCCATTATTGAATGAACGATTGACGCTGGAAATAGGTGTTCCCGGACCTCCTGGACGTATTACTTGGTTCGGATCATTCAAAGCCAAAATGGTGTTCAACGGCAACTGCACAATGATGTTTTCATGATCGAAATTGAAATAATCAAATGACAACACAAAGTTATCTATGAAGTCAGGCTCCCAAACCACCCCGATGTTATATGACTCGGATTCTTCTGGTTGGAGCAGTGGATTACCTGAGTTATCCACACGTGTTTGACCATTACCACAATCTGCGGGGGTTAAATCTGCCGCATTGCCATTCTGACCTGGCAAAGCTCCAGTAGGATCAGGACACCTCACAGGATCTACCAACGATGGAAAACTGCTGACTACGCCACCAAATAATTCAGGTAAAGAGGGCGCCCTGAAAGACTCACCATACGATCCACGGATGACCAATTCGGGAAATGGTTGCCACTTGATTCCTACTTTTGGCTTGGTGGTGGTACCAAAATCTGAATAATCCTCAAACCTACCGGCAATTTGCATCTCAACTGTTTCATGTATCGGTATGACCATTTCAGCATATACAGAAGTGACGTCCCTGGCACCAAAGGTGTCATTGGCTCGCCCGGTACCAACCAATCCCCCAGAGTTTCTCAAGGGGTCTGATTCATTGGCAAAATATTGCTCCCTGAACTCAACTCCGGCCGCCAAACTCAAATCACCGGCTGGCATTTCGAATAAGGGACCTGAAAAATTGGCCACCACACTTTTCTCCCAGCTGACATTTCTGTTTTCAAAGGTCACTTTAGCAATATCGATGATGCGTTGTTCATTGGGTGCAAAAGGATTGTAGTACAACATTTCCCCGCTGCCTGATGGGTCAGGCATACCCAGGAACAATTGCTGCAATGCCACGCCATTGATGGCGTTGCGATTCTCAACCAACACGTTACTTCGCGTATAGCCTACGCCAATATCATAATCCCAGGATGATTGTCCCAAATAGCCTTTCAAACCTGCATTTAAGCGATAGCCCTGTGAGTTAATCTCTCCTGTTCTGGGCCCAAAATCTACGGGTCTGTACAACAACCCCAAGTCTTCACCTGTGGTGTTGTAAGGATTTTCACTTGGAAAATAGACCAATAAATTTGAGAATGGCAACAGGTTACGTGTGGCTTGTTGTTCCGGAGATAAAATGCTCACAGTACTTGAACCCGCGACATTGTAAACACTGGTCCATGGGGCTGGAGCAGCGATGTTGACACTGCGGTTATTGTTATAAGCCGCATCAACATAAATCTCTGCATTTTCATTCAATTTGTGGGTCAAAAACAGCGATGTGGCAAACCTTTCACTGTCAGGATAAAAATTAATGAAGTCATTGAAGTTAAAGGAACAAGCAGTACCTCCCAAGGCATTGATTACCGATGTACAGTTGTCAGCTGCGTTGACTGTGAAATTTTCAAATGAAATCAACGTTGGGGGGGAACCAAACAAACTTCTTTGGTCAGAACCTCCTCTGCCACTTTGATCGGCCGTAACAGAAAAGTCTCGATTACGATAGAACAAAGCTTCTCGATCCAGATAGTTGAAGGTCGTCGTA
>JAUHXW010000323.1 GCA_030426705.1 Gammaproteobacteria bacterium | reverse complement strand
TATATTGACCAACGGTATCAAACAAACGCGTTTTGATGACCGGTTTGGGCAGAAAACCATCAAATTGACCTTGTTCTATCCGTTGATGATCTTCTTTCAACACTGATGCCGTCATCGCCACAATGGGCAAATCCGGAAAATCTTCCTTGATAATTTTTGCGGACTCATAACCATTCATCACCGGCATTCTTAAATCCATTAAAACCAAACTAATTTTATGTTTTTTGACACTATTAACTGCATCCAGGCCGTTTTCTGCGTGTAGTGTGTTGACCTCAGAGTTGGCAAAATGTTCAGCCACCAGAGCACGGTTGTGATAGTTGTCATCTACCACCAACAATGTGGCTTTTGAAAACTGATAATCATCCGGTTGTAATTTGGCTTGTTTAACTGTTTTTTGCTGATCTTTGATATTGACTTTCGGCACCACAGGAATTTCAATGATGAAACAAGCCCCTTTACCTGGTTCACTTTCAACCCAGATGTTTCCATCCATTTGCTGAATCAGGTTTTTGCAAATGGCCAAACCCAAACCGGTTCCAGAGTATTTATTGCTGTCCTGATGTTTTTGTTGTTCAAAGGCTTCAAATATCTTGGTTTGTTCTTCTTTGGGGATGCCGATTCCCTGATCCTCAACTTCTATCCTTAATCCGACGCTGTCAGCTTTCTCTTCAATCACTTTAACCCGCAGAAAAATTTGACCCAATTCGCTGAATTTGATGGCATTACCTAATAAGTTAAACAACACTTGTCTCAAGTGATTGATGTCCAGTTTCAGTCCATTAGGCAAGTCTTCATCAATAACCAGTATGAGCTGCAAGCCTTTTTTCTGCATGTTAATGGAAAAAATTTGTGCGATGTCCTCAAAATATTCAGCTGGACTGAAACTGACCGGATGAGCCTCATTTTTACCCGCTTCAATTTTCGACAAATCAAGAATGTCATTGATTAACATCAGCAAAGTATCACCAGCTGATTTGATGGTTTTGACAAAAGTCTTCAAATGCGGTTCTTTAACTTGTTCCTCCAACAACTCGGTAAAGCCAATGATGGCGTTCATAGGCGTCCTGATTTCATGTGACATGTTGGCTAAAAATGCCGACTTGGCTTCGCTGGCTTCCTCGGCTTGCTCACGGGCAGATTTCAAGCGTTCCTCCATCATTTTATGATTCGTCACATCACGCCACACCGCATACAAGGCTTTTTTTCCGCTGTAGTTGATGCGCGTGAAGACCACATCCGCCCAAAACTTGTCACCATCTTTTTTCTGG
This sequence comes from Gammaproteobacteria bacterium, assembly GCA_030426705.1. Taxonomy (GTDB): domain Bacteria; phylum Pseudomonadota; class Gammaproteobacteria; order Xanthomonadales; family Marinicellaceae; genus Marinicella. Next base: position 2,161 of record JAUHXW010000323.1, on the reverse strand, counting down.
GCCAAACACTCAAACCGGACACTTTGATTGTAGTTGGACTCCTCAAGTTTAGACTCCAGAAACTCGACTGAATCTTGGCCATTTTCTTGCTGTGAAGGTAAAAAATCTCCTATCGTTGAAGACTTAAGTGCTGCCACATCATCGAGACCAAACATGTTTAGGGCCATCTGATTACTTGCTACAAATTGACCATTTTGAAAAATCAAGTTGGCATCACCTGATTTTTCAAACATGATCTCAAAATTTTCTTTTTCCGCAGCCAAAGCTTCTTCTATCTGCAACCTTTCGCGCATCCCTTTAACCACACTGCGATTCCACAGAATAATCATCAGCAACAACAGCGAAAGCACTGATGCTATGGCTATGGCTAAACGATAATCGCGGTGCTCAATCACATCAATGGTTAACCACTCATCAACCAGTTTGGCATATTCTTCCTGACCTAATTGATTAACTGTTTTTTGCATCAAACTGACCAGCTCAGGTTGATCTTTCGCCACATAGAACGCATAACGTTTTTGGTATTTGGTTTTGCCTACTATTTTTAAATGTCCGAAGCTTTGATGGGTCAATTCATAACTGGCTTGAGCAAAAGGCAGCAAGGCAGCATCAACTTGCTCATTGTTCATCAATTGCAATAAGGCATCGAGGTCATTGACTTCATGCAAATGAATGCCTTCGAAGTCACTTTTTATTTGTGAAACATAGGCTTCTCCCTGGATAACGGCTATTTCCAATCTCTTGATTTGATGAAGGTCTTTAACGAATTTTGCGGTTGAAGGCATCAGGATAACCACATCAGATGACAAATGAGATGGTAATTGCTCATAAACCCCGGTTTTATCCAAATCATTGACATGGCTGAATGTGAGGTCAACCTGGGCTTCATCCTGCTGTTCGCTGATGACAAAATCGACCCCAAGCAGCTGTTCCATGGCTTCAATAAAATCAGCATTGATTCCGACAAACTCCTGTTGTTCATTGATAAGTTCAAAAGGCATGCCTTGCTGACTCGGGAGGTATGTCAGTGACGTCTTGTTGTTAAGGAACTGGCGTTCTTGCTGACTGAAATTAACAATGTTGAAATCATTGCCTACCCACTGTTGGGTGATTCTTTTGTGTTCATTTTCACTGACCAACGCCAGTGATTTTTGAACGATTGAAAACAACTCTGGCAAATCTTTATCAACGGCAAAACTCACTGCGGTCTGAAACTTGTTCAGTTGTAGAACCACTTTTAAATTGGTGAGCAAAGACTGTTTGATAACATAGTCTGCAACAGCCACATTTCCGATATAGGCATCTGCTTGACCATAAGACACCGCTTCAACCGCTTCTTTATTTGAACTGGTCAGGTACAGATTGATTTCAGGGTGTTCTTTGGCTAACCATTCATGCATATAAGAACCTTCATTCAAGGCAACAGATTTTCCAGCCAAATCAGAAATATCCTGAATTCCTGCCACGTCACTGCGTAAATAAACCGCTGTAGGAATGGTGAGATAGGGTTCGGTGAAATTCAGGTATTTCTGGCGTTCTTCGGTATTAACAGTACAGCTCAAACCTTGTAATTGTTTTCCCTGCATTTGAGTAATGACATCTTTCCAGGTATCTAGCTTCACTTCAATTTGCAGGCCAGAATACTGTTCAATCAAATCAACATATTCTGCTGCAATGCCTTGATGCACACCCTGTTCATCGGCAAATTCAAAAGGCGCCCATTGTCTGTCTGCACCAAATATCACTGTAGGGTTTTCTTTAAGCCATTGTTGTTCAGAGTCAGTCAGCTCTACCCTTTTACCAATGCTGGTTTGCAACTGCATCCAGTCTGACATAACTTTGGCATGATCGGACTCAGACAGGGAACCCAAAACTTTTTCTATAATTGACAGCAACGGTAAAGCATGATCAGGTACCGCCATAAATAAGCGGTTACTGACACCATCGCCCGCGGCTTTTAATGGAATAAGGTTTCGTATATTATTTTTTCTGAGCAATGCTTCGATGCGATTCGGAGCACCCAAGATCACATAAACCTGACCAGCCAAAACCAACGCAATACTTTCACTCATCGATTGGGTATTGATGACTTTGACCCCAGGATAATTTTTTGTCAGAAAATTTCTACGGGCAAAGCCGCCAGGAGTCGCAACCGTCAAAC
>JAUHXW010000322.1 GCA_030426705.1 Gammaproteobacteria bacterium | reverse complement strand
GTAAGGTTGTGAGTAAACGGAACGTACCACCATAACAGTCATGTGGCGCCAACACCCGACCCTTGTTAGGCACAAGCTGTAGCACCAATAAAACCGCCGACATGCCTGTTGAAGTCACCACACCACCAGCGGCTTGTTCCAGTTCTGCCAAAGCATCGGCCAAAATATCGCGGGTTGGATTGCCTGAACGCGAATAATCATATTGTCTGGGCTGCCCCAAATCGGTAAAGGAGTAATTACTCGACAAGTACAAGGGCGGAGTCACTGCACCATGTTGTTGGTCACAATCAATACCCGCTCGCACAGCGGTGGTTTCGTTCAAAATAGTCATGAGAATCTTCTCTGAAAAAAGTGTTAAAAAGTTGGTTAAGTTGTTCTGCTTCTAACAGAAACCCATCGTGTCCGTAAATAGAATCAATCCAGCTGATCTGGCAGTTTGCGCCAATTTTTTGTCCCATTTGTTCAATAAACTCAATGGGTATCAACTGGTCTGAGGTGATACCAATCAACAAGGTATTGGCTTTGATGCTGCTGACATTCACCTGATGAAAGTCAATTGATTGGGATAACTGGAGGTATCGCGACAATGAAAAAGCATCTGCAAAACGTTGGCCATGAAAATTCAGATATGAATCAACCTCAGCCAGGGCCGCACCTGGAATTGGGCTTTGAAACCTTTGTTCAAACTCGATCTCGCCGCGATAACCCACCATTGCCAAAGAACGTGCCAAAGACACAAAGTTTTTCCGGTCCTGAGAATCTTTACCATAGGTCTGACCCAATTCTATGATGCTGCGTTGTATCTGCCGCAAGGCCTGACTTTTGACCGAATTGTGGTCAGCTGCCGCAATACAAACGAGATTCAGTAAAGCATCCGGGTATTTACTGGCAAAAGACAACGCCACCATGCCCCCATAAGAAGAGCCAATGACGGCGTGGAACCGAGGTAATTTCAATTGATTCTGGATTTTGTTGAGAAGTACAGCTTGATCAGCAGTACTGATGACCGGTGGATTAACCCTTTTTTCAGCAAAACTGAAATATTCAAAAGTCAAAAAGCAACAGTCAGCAAGACTGGATGAGGCCACTTGACTTAATACGTCTTGCCACCAGCCCTTTTGATTCACTTGCGGACAATCCATAGCCCAACGACTGGCAGAAATACCACCCAACACAGCCACCACTGGTTTTTCTGCTGAACCATATAAACAACAAGCCACCTCAATATCACCAGACTCATCACCTGAGTCCAGTTGAAATGAATTAATGATTATATGATGCTCTCTACACATGAGTTATTTGGCCGTCTAAATGGCTATATAATAACTCAAACCAATTGGATGTCAAGATGTTTAGACGTCTATATAATGTTTTGGTATATGGATTCATACCTAAAAAGCTATTAACTTATAGGTAACAGATTAAAAACTATGAAAATTTATTTATTTCACATCCAGTGAAATATTGGAAATGTCTATTTCTGGTTCGGGAATTTCTTTCTTTTTAACGATTTGTTGACCGGGTTCATCCATGGTCAAATCGTCGACCGGAATGTCAGGAGTCTCGATTTTTTTCTGTTTAACAATGATTGAGCCAACGTCTTCAACTTTCAATTGTGACAAATCTATCTCGGGAACTTCAACTTCCCTGGGTTCAATGATAGGATCTTCAGAATCTTCGATTACAATGTGGTCAATATCAACTTCGGGTGGATCTGGTTGCGGTTTGTCTTCGAGTTTGTCAAATTCAACATCGACCTTGATGTGTCCGGTTTCTATGTGTCTCTCTGGCGGGGTTACAGGTCTGATAATGCGGGTACCGGGATCATCGAGCTGCCATTCTTGTTCAGCAGTTTGTTCAACTGCATTTTTAATCAAACTGACGCGAATGCCGGCTTTTTTCAATACTGCACGGAAGTGATTGGCCTTTTCCATGGTCATGGATTTTTTCAAAGTTCGTTCCTTGCCATCAAACATGATTTCAGCTTTGGCAGGGGGTAACTTAAACAGTTTGGCAAAGTTGGCTTTGGCTACAGCCAAATCTACATTTCGCACTGCTTTTCCTTTGAAAACGACTTTAAAAGTTTGTTCACTCATAATATGACTTCAATCTCCCATCCTGTTTATACCATAAGTTTTCACTCCATTTAAACAATTCCGTTTTGAATTTTTCATCATTCAGGTAGTTTTTGTTCAAAAGCGTATCAGGAATAACAATTTTTTCACATCTGATATGCGCTGCTTTGAATTGACCACTTAAATATTCCCAAACTGTTGGCACCTTAACAGGATAAGCAATGGTGACTAACAACAGCGTTTTCATTTGACAACCCATAGCGCCCATAACAAAGCCTATACCACCCGCTTTAGGCTTCAAAAGATACTGATAAGGCGATTGCTGTTTTTGATGCTTTTCAGGCGTGAAACGTGTTCCTTCAACAAAGTTGATGACAGAAGTTGGAAAATGCTTGAATTTCTCACAGGATTTTTTGGTCTGTTCCATATCCTTGCCTTTCAGGTGCGGCTTTTTCGCCAAAGTTTCACGGCTGAACCGTTTCATGAACGGAAAATCCAATGCCCACCAGGCCAAGCCCAGGAAAGGCACCCAAATCAATTGTTGCTTGAGAAAAAACTTGAGGAAAGGGATTTTTTTGTTGAAAACCGCCTGCAGTACTGGAATATCAACAGTACTCTGGTGGTTGGCCACCACCAAATACCACTGCTCCCTGGACAATTCCGGCATTTCATCAATGACTATTTTGGGACCATGAATCCAGCGATGCACAGTGCTGTTCACCGTTATCCAGCTTTCGGCAATAAACACCAATATCTTGGATAGCAAAACACGAATTGCCGGTATCGGTAACAACAGTTTCAGCAAGGCAAAAACCAATAAAACTGAAACCAAAACCACCGTATTTGTCACAAATACCAAAGCAGCCAATATTCCTTTTACATTTTGAATCATCACACAGAAATAACAAATTTGCATGAATCATATGCTTATAACTGCAAATTACAAGGTCAAACGGTGTTTTTTGTGGATTTAAGGTGGACATTGAGCGAAAAAAATAGATAATATATCTCTTTATCCGTATTAAGAGATATATTAAATCATGAGCAACTACTTATTCACATCAGAATCCGTTTCTGAAGGTCACCCAGATAAAGTCGCAGATCAGATTTCTGATGCTGTGTTAGATGCCATCATCAAAGACGATCCCAAAGCCCGTGTGGCTTGTGAAACCATGGTCAAAACCGGAACCGCCATCATTTCCGGCGAAATCACCACCAGTACCTGGATTGATCTGGATGATTTGGTCCGGGATGTTATTGTTGGTATCGGTTATGACAATTCAGATGTGGGTTTCGATGGTCACACTTGTGCTGTGATGTCATTGATTGGCAAGCAGTCACACGACATCAACATGGGTGT
>JAUHXW010000321.1 GCA_030426705.1 Gammaproteobacteria bacterium | reverse complement strand
TGTCACAACGCACACTACTCAGTCAGCTCAATGGACTGGTCTATGAAGTCTATTACCATCAGGGCGAATACGTGCCAACCGCAGCGCCGGTATTGGCCATTCGTTTGACCGATCAGGACAAAGTGCGTTTTCATGTACCTCAAGAACAAATGACCCAAGTTCAGTTGGGACAAACGATTCAAGTCAACGCCGATGGCCTGGCCACTCCAGTCAGCGCTAAAGTCTCATACATCGCTTCCACTGCTGAGTTCACCCCGCCGGTGATTTACAGCAAGGACTCACGCGCTAAACTGGTGTTTTTGGTGGAAGCCATGCTACCAGCCAATCATGACCTCAAACCTGGCCTACCTGTGGACATCACCTTATGACAGTCCTCTCAACCAGCCCATCAAACAGCCCTTCAAGCAACCACGACGAATTGGCCATTGATGTAAAAGGCTTGGTCAAAGCCTTTGATGGTAAAGCGGTGGTCAATGGCATCGACATCCAAATGCCCAAGGGACAGGTGTGGGGCTTTTTGGGTCCCAATGGTTCAGGTAAAACCACCACCATCCGCATGATTTGTGGTCTGTTGAAACCCACTGCAGGACAAGGCACCTGCTTGGGTTATGACATCATCACCGAATCCAGCCAAATTAAATTAGCCACCGGTTATATGACTCAAAAGTTTTCCTTTTGGGCCGACCTGTCCATCCGCGAGAATCTGGAATTCGTAGGTCGGCTTTACAATCAGCCTCAATTAAAACAATTGGTGGATGAAACTTTGGAATCACTGGGTTTGGAACACCGCCAAAAGCAATTGGCCGGTGCGCTTTCTGGTGGTTGGAAACAGCGTTTGGCTTTGGCTGCAGTCACCATGCATCAGCCGCAGTTGTTACTGTTGGACGAACCCACTGCTGGTGTCGATCCACAAGCACGCCGGGACTTTTGGGATCAAATACATCGCTTTTCCGAACAGGGCATGACCGTACTGGTGTCCACCCACTATATGGATGAAGCCGAACGCTGTGATCAAATTGTCTATCTGGCGCACGGTAATTTAATCACCCAGGGACATGTGCAGGATGTGATTCAGGAATCAGGTTTACAAACCTTCAAAGGCACGGGTAAAGGGGTGCGACATTTATCTGCTTGGCTGAAACAACAAGCCGGTGTTGAGCACGTGGCCTATTTTGGTAATGCCTTACACGTCAGTGGCACGGATATCCAGGCCTTGCACCACACCATCAAAAACTGTCAGCAACGCCCTGAAAACCAGGACATTCAATGGCAACAAGTTGAACCCAGTTTGGAAGATACTTTTATTGCGCTGATGGCACAGTCAGGTGAAGATCAACGGAAACATGCATGAGCCAGCATCGGTCAAAACTCAGTCATAAAATCAGTCGCATCAACGCCATTCTGCGCAAAGAATTTATCCAGATGTTCCGTGATAAGATGACCTTTGCCATGATGCTGGCGATTCCACTGATGCAATTGATGTTGTTTGGCTTTGCCATCAACACCGACCCCAAGCAATTACCCACCGCGATTTACAGCGAAGATAACTCACCGTTGGTACGCAGCATCATCCGCGGATTTAAGGTATCAGATTATTACGATGTTAAACTGCAAGCCAACAGTCCCGAAAAAAACACAGAATTATTGGCAACGGGACAAGTGGCTTTCAGTGTGCACTTTCCGGCGGGCTTCAGTGAGCAATTGATCAAAGGTTTGCGCCCACAATTATTGATAGAAGCCGATGCTTCCGATCCATCCGCTTCTTCCAATGCCATTGGGCGGGTTCATGACATCATCAATCAGGCACTGCGTCACGACCTCAAAGGTCCATTGGCCCATCTACAAGCCAAGCCCGGGCCTGTGGATGTCATCATCCATCCGAAATACAATCCCGAAGGCAAAGCCCAATACAACATTGTGCCCGGTTTATTGGGCGTGATTCTGACCATGACCCTGGTGATGATTACTTCGATGGCGATGACCCGGGAATCAGAAACTGGCACGTTGGAAAACCTGTTGGCCATGCCGGCCAAACCGTTTGAAGTGATGTTGGGTAAAATCCTACCCTATGTGGTGATTGGCGGGGTGCAAACGTGTGTGGTGTTATTGGCGGCGCATTATATTTTTGCAGTGCCTTTTGCCGGTGATTTGACTGATTTGATGGCTGGCGTGATGTTATTCATCATCACCAACCTGGCCTTGGGCTTCACTTTCTCAACGCTGGCCAGAACGCAAATGCAGGCCATGCAACTGACCTTCTTTTTCTTCCTGCCCTCCATCCTGCTGTCCGGTTTTATGTTCCCCTTCCGCGGTATGCCTAACTGGGCGCAAGCCATTGGCGAAGTGCTGCCATTAACCCATTTTCTGCGCATCATCCGCGGCATCATGCTCAAAGGCACCGAGCTACTGGACCACCAACAAGATCTGCTCGCCCTGTTGGCCTTTACCTTGATCATTGGCCTGATTGCGATTAAACGCTATAAGCAGACGCTGGATTAATCTAAGATCTTTAAGATTGAAGAGGGCTCGGGTTAAGAATAGCGGGTAGTTGACTTCAGTCAACTTGCCCTCACTCATCATCATTGCAGTGGGTCGGCTAAAGCCGACTACCCTTTGTACTGACTTTAGAAATATGGATAGATCAGTGCTGCTTCACCCCGCCAAATACTGCAAAATAATCCCTGTCAACATCGCAGCAGAAGTTCCGACCACATAACCAAATACCGCCAGCAACACACCAACAGGTGCCAATGCGGTGTGGAAGGCTGATGCCACTACGGGTGCCGAGGCTGCGCCACCGATGTTGGCTTGTGAGCCGACCGCCAGGAAAAACACTGGGGCTTTGATTAACTTACCTACCAGCAATAACAAAATAGCATGGATGGCAATCCAGATACCGCCAATCACAAATAAAAACGGTCTGATTTCAGTCACATCCATTTTTAATCCGATGGTCGCCACCAACATATAAACAAACAAGGAACCAATCGATGAGGCGCCTGAACCTTCAAATTTCCGTGCTTTGGTGAAGGACATCAACACACCACCCAAAGTGGCCAATATAACCAACCAGAAAAAGGTCGAATGTAGATTCAATTCGGCCAACACTGGCAGAGATTCCTTAATCGCAGGACCCATCCAATTGGCCACGGCGTGCGCCAATCCGGTGATGCCAAAAGCAATCGCCATCATCAACACCAAGTCTGGCAAGGTCAATGGTTTGGCGTTTTCATCATGGAAGGTTTCCATTTTTAATTTGATGCGCTCAATGGCTGAAACATCGGCACCGGTTTTGGCGTCAATGCTGGCTGAGCGTTGTGCCATCAATAACAAAATCGCCATCCAGATATTGGCCCAAACCACATCAATCGCCACCATTTGAGTAAAGGCTGAATCAGAGACCTGCCACACTTCTTTCATCGCTGCCTGGTTGGCACCACCGCCAATCCAGGAACC
>JAUHXW010000012.1 GCA_030426705.1 Gammaproteobacteria bacterium | reverse complement strand
CGGGTGCGGGTAGGGTTACGGCATCTACTTACAATAAATACAACGGTAATTACGTATTCATTCAACACCCCAACGGTATTGTGACCAAATACTTGCATTTTTCCAAGCGTGCAGTTAAAAAAGGTGCGAGGGTGAAGCAAGGTCAAACCATAGGCTATGTGGGTACAACAGGTTTATCAACAGCACCTCATCTGCATTATGAATTTATCTATAATGGCGTGCACAGAAACCCAAGAACTGTTTCACTGCCGAAGTCAAAACCATTGCCTGATGCGGTGATGGCTGAATTCAATACGTACTCAGTGCCTTTATTGACCGAATTAAAAGCCATTAAACAGTCATTGGTGGCTGCCAACTGATGTATTTTGTCGGTGTCATGTCCGGCACATCATGTGATGGTATTGATGTGGCATTGGTGGACTTCAGAACAGGAATCAATACGGTAGCAACTTCATTTCTTGCATACCCGGAAGCGGTGCAATCTCAGCTACAACAAATCATCAGCTTACAGCCTTTGACCATCGCTGAATTAAGTGCATTGGACGCCAAACTTGGGCAGTTATATGCAGAGTCAATCAATCAATTATTAAAACAACAAAATATGGCAAAGGACGCCGTTCAAGCCATAGGTTTACATGGACAAACAATATACCATGATCCTGATGGACAATTGGCCAACACCTGGCAATTGGGGTCAGCTGCAAAAGTGGCGCAACAAACGGGTATCAACACTGTCGCAAACTTCAGACAAATGGATGTGGCTTTTGGTGGACAAGGTGCCCCTTTGGCACCGGCTTTTCACCAACAGGTTTTTGGGCACATCAATAACCCCATTGTGGTGCTTAATTTGGGTGGTATTGCTAATATCACGGTGATTGATGGCGATGAGATTTTTGGCTTTGATACCGGGCCAGCCAATTGTTTAATGGATGAATGGGTCAAAAAGCACCAAGGTTTAAAATATGATGACAATGGACATTGGGCTAAACAAGGTCAGGTGAATAAACAATTGTTAGCGGATATGTTGTCTGAGCCATACTTCAATCAGCCATATCCCAAAAGTACCGGCAGGGAACTTTTTAATTTGGACTGGTTGTTTTCGCATGAGCTTGTGGCAAAACTTGATGTGGTAGATGTACAACGTACTTTGCTACAATTTACTGTCGAAAGCATTGCGACAGGTTTAAAACAAGCCCATAAAAACATCACAGAGATGATTGTCTGTGGTGGTGGATCACACAATCAGTATTTAATGGCAACATTTTCTGATGTGCTGGGTATAACAGTAAAAAGCAGTCGGGATTATGGTGTCAACCCTGATTATGTTGAAGCCACACTGATGGCCTGGCTGGCGAAACAGCATTTGCAAAATACAAAACTTGATTTAACACAGATTACCGGCGTGCGTAAGCCTTTGGTTTATGGTATCAGCTACAGGCCTTGAATGATGATTAAAGAAAAAGACATATCTATCGAATACGTTTCGCAGCATATCCATGTAGTAGGCTCTGTGATTCGAGAAGATAAAAAAGATCACTGGTATGAAATTGAATTGGAGAATGATTGCTCTGAAAGGATTTTCAGCATCAAGGCACAATTGCGGTTTTATAACAAGAGTGGTGAATTTATCGGGTTTGAAGAAGACACTCATGAAGCTTTTTTAGAACCCTATAGAAGAGTTGCTTTAGCAATTTTTGCGATCCCACCCAAAGAAACCAGTCAAATCAGATTGACCATCGATGCCACAGCGGAAGAAAAAGATTCTGATAAAAAAGACACCCTGTTGGCTTTGGGGTTTTTAGTGGTGTTGACCGGCGCGGCTGCAATTTATAGTTATTTTTTTCGATAACCTCAGAGCACTTATAAGAGAGTTTACTTAACTTCTAAAACCAATGTTGTGATGTTATCCGAACCGCCGTTTTCCAATGCTTTTATTAACAGCTGGTCACATATTTCCTTGGGCTCAACTTGTTTTCTCATGATTTGTTCTATCGTAGCATCGTCCACTTCTTCGGTCAGTCCATCAGAACAAATCAGATATTTATCATTGACTTTAATTTTACCTTTGTTTTCTGAAATTGAAATCTCGCTGTTATCAGTGACACCCAAGGCTTGCGTGACTACATTTCGGTGAGGGTGGGATCGTGCTTGCTCTGCTGTAATCAAATCCTGATCTACCAATTCCTGAACATAAGAATGATCAGAACTCAGTGGGGTTAAAGTTTTGTCGCGCAAACGATAAACTCTTGAATCTCCAACCCAGGAGCATTCAAAATCTTTGCCATCAACTTTCATCAAGACAACTGTGGTACCCATAGGCAAATCCCCTTGTTTTTCCATGGAGTTGCTGATGATTTCCTGATTGGCATCCAGGATGGCTTGCTTGATTTTTGTGCCGTTTTTTACTGCTTTGAGAATATGGTCCCTGGCCAATGCGCTGGCAATTTCTCCATGGTCGTGACCGCCCATGCCATCTGCTACCAGAAACAATCCATTCTGCAAATCAATGCCATAGGTATCTTCGTTATGATCCCTTTTAATCCCGGAATGTGATGTATGTCCTATAACTATGTTCATTAAAAAATTAGAAAATTTCTGGTTTCCCCGATTATAACACTTGACCCTATCTTACAGATTGTAGCATTTTGTTAACCATGCACAAATAAAATTATTTTTGTGAACTCAATCACATATAAGATTGGTCGTATTCTACTTTACGCTCTTTTTGCAATTTCCAGGTCATTAACTGTTTAAAAGTCATGATGTTGTTAACGTAAATCACCGCTGTTTTGCCGTCTGCTACGCCGTACTTCAATTCATGGGCGATGGCGGGGTTATTCAATTTTTCTAGGTACGGCTCTACTTCTAACCAAATATCCGGATTTTTTCCTGCTCTTTGAGCCAGAATTCGGGCATCTTCCAAATGCCCAAAGCCCACGTTATAAGCCGCCAGCGCAAATAAGGTACGGTCAGGTTCAAATATCCGTTTAGGAATCTTGGCTTTCATTTTGCGAAAGTATTTTACGCCACCAATCAAGCTTTCTACCGGGTCAGTACGGTCTGTCACATTCATTTCTTCGGCAGTTGACTCAGTCAACATCATCAGACCTTTGACGCCAGTGATTGATACCGCATTTGTATTCCAATGCGACTCTTGATAGCTGATGGCTGCTAAAAGTGCAGGATCGAAATCCAAGTTTGTTGCAACTGCAATTACGTCATTTTTAATTTCAGGCCATTGGGTTTGTAATTTATCAAAAAAAGTGACTGTATCTGCGATATCAATTTGTGGTAAATGTTCAAGTATTTCTGCTTTGTAAGATTTGATAGTGTCGGTTGTAACCGTAAATTTGATGAATTGGTTGAGCTCATTCAATAAAGCATGTGAGCGGTATTTCGATACCATAAAAGCAATGTTTTCATTGGGTGACAATTGAATGGGTTGGTAAATCCCGGGGATAAAGTTTCTATAGATATTGGCTATTTGAGAATCAGCAAAGGTATAGTCAATTTCTCTTTTATTCACCTTTCTGAATAGATCAAATAATGAATAGTCAGTACTCTCTAACAGTTCAGGATTGAAATCTGGTATTTCTTGTAATAATTCCTCATAGCTGCTGTTGCTGATTAAAGCACCCTTTAAGGATTCAAAATTTTTGAGTTCTTCCTGATTGCGATAATCAAAGTGAGTAACCAAATCAATGGCTGTTACACTGATTGGAGAAGAAAATGAGAAACGTTTACTGCGCTCTTTAGTGACTGAAAGATGGCCTCCTGCAACATCAATCTTGCCACGTTTCAAAGCTTGTAATAAGTCACCATTGTTTTTAAATTTGATGATTTTCAATTTAAGGTTATGGATTTTTGCAAAATCTTCAAGCAATCTATATTCATAACCCACCACTTTTTCGCCGACTTCGAAGTAAGACAATAATGACGTTCTGGTGCCATATTTAAGGATGCCTTTTCGTTGAATTAAATCCCATTGGTTATTAATGGTAAAAGGGCTTAACAGCAAGATTGACAGCAGTATAAACGCTGTAAATTTATTCAGCAATTTAGGCATTCAGTCTGATTGCCTCTGTGGTTTTTTGACTTTTGTGCTTATCGATCAAAGACATCAAGGTATTGAGGTTTTTAATTATTACCAACTACATTATAATGTTAATTTTAAAGTTTTGGGAATTCATCTTGGTACCGATGATGTAGGAGAATAATTAATGAGTTTAGTCAGTACGCCAATGTCTGTTGGTGAGTTGTTAGATAAAATCACCATTCTGGAAATCAAGTCGGAAAAAATAAAAGATCCAGAAAAATTAAAAAATATCAACCATGAGTTGCGATTGCTCATTGATACCTGGATAAAAACAGGCCTCAGTAATGAACAAACTGAGTCATTGAAAAATGATTTAAAAAACGTCAACTTGAGGCTTTGGTCTATTGAGGACGATATTCGTATTAAGGAAAAAAACCGAGAATTTGATGAAGTTTTTATCAAGCTGGCCCGCAGTGTTTATTACGAAAATGATGATCGGGCCAAAGTTAAAAAAGCCATCAATCTGCTGACAGGTTCTGAACTGGTGGAAGAGAAATCCTACGAGTCTTATGAATGAGAACCCAAGAGTCTTATGAATCACGACCCAAGAGTATTGCTTTATTTAATCAAGGCGGCACGATATAATCTTGGGAGAGCTGCTGAGCAGCTTGACTCGTCGAGCCGGTTGGTGAGCGTTAGCGAATCAGAGGCGAAGAGCGCGAGATTACAAGCCATGTCCGCCGTGGTCGCTTTCACTTTAGTCGGGAACAAAAGTGAATGAAGCCCCAAGGACATCCCTTAATCACTGATGGCCACATAAAGGATATGTGATGGAACAAATAAATAAGCCAAGAACTGAAAGAGAAATCATTGTCATGGGATTGAGCTTGACCTATGCTGTTGGTGTGGGCGTTTTTGCAGTCATAAGGTATTACAAAGCTGAATATACAGTGGCCATGATGGATTCGGTGTTGGCATTGTTCGGCCTTTATGTCTTTGCACTCGTTTGGAAAACACGCAACACCACATTACCTGCCTTTGCCATATCCGTTATTTCTGTCTTTGGCACCATTGCCACCATTGCTTTGAAAGGCCCTGAGCAGGTTTATTGGGCTTACCCTTCAGTGGCATTGGTGTTTTATCTGTTGCCAACTCGCCAAGCCATAATTTTATGGACCCTATCAGCTCTGATTATTTTATATCAGTTGATTGAATTACCCACATTGAAATTGGTTACCATTGCCATGACAATATTTATTACCAGTTTCTTTTGTCATTTGTTTTCCTCAAGCATGTCTGAGCAACATGAAAGGTTGCGAGAAATTGCCAATCAGGATGTTTTAACAGAAATAAGAAATAGACGTGCTTTCAACCAGGATACTTCAAACTTGGAAAACTATGATGGCTTGGTTTCTGCTATCTTATTTGATCTCGATAATTTTAAACAAGTCAATGACTATTACGGTCATGCAGTTGGTGATGACGTGATTAAGGATACTTCCGATTTTGTTCATGGTGTTGTTGCCAATGATGGCAATTTGTACCGAATTGGTGGTGATGAATTTGCGGTACTTTGTGAAGGTCAGGATTTTAACCATGCCTTTCAGTTGGCCAAACAAATTTATGAAGCTTTTTCTGTGAGCGACATCAGTCAACAACATAAAATAACCTTGTCCCTGGCGGTTGCACAAAAAGAATCAGGTGAAACCATCAAGGAGTGGTTGGGTAGGCTCGACAGTGCTTTGTACAAAGCCAAAATGTCTGGTCGCAATCAAATTGTAAAATCTGTGCGTTATTGATTCCTCTTTCTGTGATTAACATATTTTGCGACGCCAATCTCAAATCATTTTACTTTATTTATAAAGTTTCATAAATGCACGGTAACGGAATCAACTTATATTTCAGTCACTCTGTTGAACGACTGGTTGATGCATTGTCTATGCAATTACAACATCAACAATCGACACAACCAGTGTTTGAAGCGCCCAAGGTGCTGGTCCCCAATGCCAATATGCAGCGCTTTTTGCAATTAAGTCTTGCCAGCAAAAATGGCGTTTGTGCGCACATTGATTTTCCCTTTTTGGAAACCGGTTTGTTTCAGATTGTCAATGATTTGGGCCAGTTCAAGCAGCAACAACTCAATGGCCAATTGTTGTCCTGGCTAATTTTAGGTTTATTAAAAAGTGAAGACGTTTTTGATAATGTTTATTATCAGCCTATACGCAATTACCTCAACGATCAAGAATCGAATCAGTTACGTGCCACTAAACTATGGCAACTCAGTCGTAAATTAGCCGTATTGTTATTGGATTATGAATCGCAAAGACCAGAAATGGTTGATGCCTGGTCACAAGGCAAGTTAGTTTTTCCAAACAGTCATGATTTGCATTTGCAACAATTGGAAAAAATGCAACAGCACTTGTATGGTGAAATTACAGCAATCAGTCAAAACCATCAATTATCTACTTTGTATCAATTGGGCAGAGAACTGCAACAAAGCCAAATTGATACCACCGAAAAACCCATTCATTTGTTTACCCCATCAAGGCTTTCCCAGTTACACCGGCAGCTTATCATTCAACTGGGTCAATGGTTGCCCATTCATATTTATCAGTTGAATGTCTGTGTTGAGTACTGGGAGGACATGCAAACAGACGGAGAGGTTCGTTGGTGTCAAACGAAACTGAAACAATTACAAAAGCTCAAAGTTGAACTCAGGGATGAGGACGGCCAATTTCTTGAAGCAAATCAACATAGAGCTGAATCATTTGCCGAATTGGCTCATTTTGCTGATGAAAATCCCTTGCTCAGGGCTTGGGGCAAGCCCGGCAGAGAAGCCCTTAAATTGTTCAGTGAGATCGAAAATGATGCCATTCATTCCTCTATAAAATACCATGACCATTGGTTATTGCCTGAGGAATTAACTCAACAGTCACTGTTACATTTGTTGCAATTCAATGTTCTACAACGTGAGCCCAATCAGCAAAAAATTACTGATTTGGCACAATTGAAATCATTGCAAATGGCAGCAGCTCCATCGATTTACCGAGAAGTGGAAGCGGTTTATAACAACATTTTGTGGAACCTGAAGCAGGATGAGCGATTGTTGCAAAATGACATCGCATTGTTGGTGACCGACATGAACAAGTACCGCTTTGTAATCGAGCAGGTATTCGAGTCTTTAAATCAACGGTGTCAAACTCAGTTGCAGTATGCGATTGTTGACAGTTCTGCAGCAACAGAAAGTCGTTATGCTGAAGCTGTACTTGATTTGTTCAAGGTGTTGGATGATGACTTTATTCGGGCTTCGGTGTTTAAATGGTTAGATAATTCCTGTGTCAAGGCGGCCAATCAATTTGATGATAAAGACTGGTTCGACTGGTTAATGGCTGTCGAACATTTGGGGATTTACTGTGGTTATGACCAATTGTATGCAGCGACAGCAGAACGTAAGGATATTGAAAAATTATTCACTTGGGAGCAGGGGTTGCAAAGGTTGCACCGAACATTGGCTGTGATGGATGAGGACACCGAGCAATTAAGTTTTCTGGATGCCGCTCGGATTGGTCAGTTCAGTGTGTTGATAGAAACGCTGTATCAATTTAAAAAGCAAAACCAGCAACCCAAAACTGTGCGTCAGTGGGAACAACAGTTGAACCGGATGTTTGATTTGCTGCTGGCCATGCCGGCCGATGAACCCCGTGAGCAATATGTACAACTGGCCTTGCAACAGTCTTTGTTAAAACTGGCCAACACGCAAGCTGACTTGGTTTTGAGTTACGCAGATATCAAGCAATTCATACAGCATGAACTCAAACAAATTCCAGCCAGTAAAGGCAGTTATTTGACCGGTGGTGTGGTATGTGCTGCATTGCAACCTATGCGTCCGATACCGTTTAAAATAACCTATGTGCTTGGCATGGATGAAACAACTTTTCCTGGACAATTACAAAAGGAAACATTGGACTTAACCAATCGTTCTCGCCGCATTGGCGATATCAATGTCGTAGAAAACAAGAATTACCTGTTTCTTGAAACTCTGATGTGTACCCGTGAAAAATTGTACCTGTCGTATGTCAGTCAGGATTTACAAAAAGACGAAGTCATAGAACCATCGCCCGTGTTACTGACCTTGAAGTCGGCGTGTGAGGACTTGCTTGATTTAGACCAATTGGCTATCGAGGCATTTCCAATTGTGAAATTACCACTTGATGCCAGTGATGGTTTTGAAACGGATCACGTTCAAAATTCATTCAGTGACTGGATGGTTAATTTTTCCTACACCGATTTATTGTTGTATTGCGAAAAAAATCAACTAGACAACTACCCGCAACCAAACAATGCAATCCATCAGCAACAATGGGAATTGTTCAAAAATAACACTGGAAAAATTGTTGAGCTGGTTGAGTCAGAATCCAGCAAAACAGCGACATCAACAGAAATCATCGAAATAGATGCCAGCCAACTGGCCGATTTTTTAATCAATCCTCAGGCGGCGATATTGAAAAAACAGGGCATACTGAGTAAACATCCTGAAGACGTGTCATTAATTGATTCCGAGCCACAGGACATCTCAGGACTGATAAAACATCGGATTTTTGTGGCATCAATAGAAGACTGGCTGGAAAATCCACAAACTGCCAATTTCAATCAATTACTTGAACAACACCACAAACAGCAATTACTCAAATCCAAAGCACCGGTGGATTTATTTGCAAACCTTGAAATGTTTGATGGAATAGAACTGCAGCTGGAAGAGCAGTTAAAACCCCAAGTTGTCAACAGTGAACTGATAGGAAGTGTCAGAGTCGGTGACAGCAAAGTTCAGGAGCAACCCGGTTTATCGGTCAAAGGTGTTAAATTACAACTGGATGATGGTCAGCAGGTCATAATCAATGGCCTGGCTGAACACGTGTTTGCTGACAACAAAGTGTTAAGTGGTCAGGTGGTCATCAGCAGTGGCAGTAAGGACAGTCAATGGAACAGCAAACTGGCCAAACCGTTCATCAACTGGTGTTTGTGGCAGTTAACAGAAGATATTCCGGTTCAGGAACCCTTTGTAGTCAATCTGGTGTTTCCCAAAAAGGTTCATCAAGTTGAACTCAAACCATGGTTGGTTGAAGATGACAGTTTCAGTACCAAGACCGACATTGGCAATTACCTCAAGGCATTGGTCACAGATTACTTAAATGAACAGTCCATCTATTTACCTTTGGAATTGTTGACGCAACTTAAAGTGCCTAAAAAGCAAACTGAAGCCAAATTGCCGCTATTGGCACCAAATTCGAAAGCCCAATGGGTTAATTATCTGGCTTTTGATTTCAATGAGTTAGATGAAACGGATTTTCAATTGATTGGTGATAAATATTTATCATCCACAAAATGGCCAAGTCATGAAGAAATCCTCAAATTGGTCGAATTTAAGCTGACCGAACATCCAGCTGATGCATATCGGAAGCACTTGTTGCCTTTGTTTGCCATGGTCCATGGTCATTTTAACGAAGCTTCAGGGGACCAGTGATGATAACAGGTGTCGAAGTGACTCAGCTCAAACAAGCCAATGATGTGTCATTGCAGCATCATGCGGTGATTGAAGCTTCTGCAGGTACTGGAAAAACTTACACCTTGATCGAATTGGTGATGCGTTTGCTGATAGAACAGCGCTTACCTTTAGAAAAAATCCTGATCATGACTTTCACCGAACAGGCCACGGGTGAACTCAAATCACGGATTCGACAACGCATCCAGCAAGAATTGCACAATGCTCAGCATGATTTTGAATTACATGATCACCTTGAGCAATGCCTGTTGAACATCAACCAGGCCTCAGTATTCACCATTCATAGCTTTTGTCAGGGTGCTTTGAAAGAGTTTGCTTTTGAACAGGGCGCGGTGTTTGAAACTGAATTGGTTAATGACAACGAGCTGCGTGAGCGGCTGTTAAAACAGTTGAAACGATCCTGGCCAGCTGATCAGGCTTTGTTGAAACAGTTAAGCTTTTACACGGCTGAACACAGAATCCAGGAACTTGATGCTTTGTTGCTGGATTTGGCCAAACAGTTTAATCCTGAATTTGACGTGTTTTATCCGCAACTTGATCAATTGGATGAACAGACTTTATTGGATATGGTGACAGGATTAGACTTGTCGCAAATCGCTGAATTGGAACAACAGTTCAAATCCTTACAAGGTTTGGCAGCTGCGAGTCATAAAAGCTTGTGGCAAGAAAGAATTGAACCGTTTTTGTTGCAATTAACTTCATTGCAAGCAGAAATAAACTTCAATCAAATCAATGCCTTATTCAAGGATACTTTTGATGATAAAGAAGATGTTTGTAAAGAATTTTTCTTTCGTAAACCGGCTGTTTATGATGCGAATCATGCTACAAGTCAAGCTGAAGTAAACCGACAAGCTGCACCAGATCTGTTTGCTGTCATTGATCAAATCAATGCAATTTGGGCTAATCTGCGACTTGTTAACCAAACCAGGAAATTTCAAGCCATACCAAAGTTGTTGCAAACTTTGAATGAACACACGAAGCAACACAAAATCAACCACAGCCTGATCAGTTACGACGACATGATTACGCGTTTATGGCAACAATTAATCAGTGAGCAACAGTTGTCAGTGCAGGATCAATTATTGAGCCAATCGCTGCGAAAAAAATACCAGTTTGCCATGGTTGATGAATTTCAGGATACCGATCGCAGGCAATGGCAAATTTTTCAACACCTGTTTCTTGATTCACCTGATGCAAAACAAAAACTACTGGTAATCGGCGACCCCAAACAAGCCATTTATGGTTTTCGTGGGGCGGATCTGCACACTTACCACCAAGCCACTGCCACCCTGTTGCAACAATATGCCGCTAAGGCCTATCGGCTTGAAGTGAACTATCGAACTGAAAAGTCTTTGGTTGATGGATTTAACCGTTTCTTTGCCATAGATGAAGCGGGTAATGGCTGGTTCCCTAAGCAAGATGTGGTGGTACAATCGGCTGAGACTACAGAAATAGATCCTGAACAAATACCCAGACTAATCAGTAACCCTCATCACTTAAAGCCCATCAATACACTGGTAACAGCCACAGCCAACATCGATGAAGTCAAGTCAGATCTGGCCAGACAAATTGCTTTAACCATCAAGCAGAAACTCTTGAACCGGTTGCAATTTCGATTGAAAGGCCAGGAGAAATCGATGCAACCTTCCGACATTTGTGTGTTGGTCAGAAGTAACAGCGAAGCTGAATTTGTTGAAGAGGCTTTGCGAGCGGTTAAAGTGCCTTACACTTTTCACAAAAAAAGAAACCTGTACCAGTCTGATGAGGCCATCCATTTTCAAGTGTTATTGACTGCATTGGCCCGACCACACGAACACCGTCGGGTGAACAATGCTTTACTGACTTTATTCTTTGGTTTGAAACCGGAACAATTGCAGGATTTTGCTGAAGAAAAATTACCTGAAATCAATAACTTGTGGTTGCAAGTTAAAGCAGCAGTGGCCGATAAAAATTGGATCAAGGCCTTTGACTTGCTGTTGCATGAAAGTGGCGCCTTGTTCCGCATCAGAAATAACAGTCGGCAATTGGCCAATGTGAAACAACTCAAACAACAATTGCTGGCTGTGGCATTGAAAGGTAACCTGGAGGCCAACGGATTGCTGAAAGAATTCCAAAGTTGGCGTGAGCAAAAATCCAATGACGAGGATTTGCATCAAAAAGACACCGAACAGCAGGCTGTCAAAATCATGACCATGCACATCAGCAAAGGCCTTGAGTTCCCGGTGGTGTTTTTGTTTGGTGATTTTACCCACCGTGATACCAGTAAATATCACAGCTACTATTATGAGGATAAAAATTGTCAGGTATTTGACATGGTCAAGGCACACAAGGAAAAGTATCAGCAACAACAAATTGAAGAAGCCAAACAGTTGTATTACGTGGCCATGACCCGTGCGATTTTCATGCTTTTTTTGCCGCAAATTGATGAAACAGAGAAAAAGCTTGCCACGCCAGGTTTTTGTGTACAAACCGTGATGCAGAGGGCTGCAGAATTGAACTTGCCTTGTGAGGATATTGAAGAGGTTCAAACAGCAAACGAACATTCTACAGCTTCAACAACAAAGATAATCCCGGCAACCATCAATCCGCCAGAGTCATTGCCTGTCAGGCGCAGGGTGTTACATTCGTTCAGCTCATTGAGTAAATTTAAAAGCCAACAAGTGACCCTTGAAGCTGAAAGTGACTTTGCCCAAAGTTTAACTGCTGAATTGATGGTGGGTGACCAGTTTTTGAACCCAGCTGAAGCCAACGCTTTGCACAGTAGCCAAAAGAAAACCACCATTCCCGGCGGTGTGAAAACCGGTTTGGTGTTGCATGGGGTGTTTGAACATGTTGATTTTGAGCTGATTCTCAATTTGAACAGCCTGGATGAAGTGTATCGACAACCCGCTGTGATGGCAGTTATAGAGCAGCAAATGCAACAATTCAAGTTGGAAAACAAGCCCTTGTTCAATGAATCAGGTGAAGCTGTCAGTGATTATCAGCGACAAATGGCAGCCTGGGTTTGGCACACCCTGAAAAAGCCTTTGGATGCTTTACAGGGGCAATGTCTGGCCTCCGTCAAAGTTGAAAACCGCTGTCATGAATTGTCTTTTTTCTGGCACAAGCAACAAACCCATTTGACCGGTTTTATTGATTTGTTTTTTGCTGTACCAGGTGCTGAAGGCGTCACAGATTATTATATTCTGGACTGGAAGAGTAACCTCAGTGCCAATGGCTATGCGCCTGAAACATTGGCTGAAGAAGTGATGACCAAACACCAATACAACTGGCAATACCAGTTGTACGCTTTGGCGATGCAACGTTGGTTTGATGCATTGGATTTAAAAAATGCGCGTTTGCAGGGCGCCTTGTATGTTTTCTCTCGTGGTATGGATTGTTTGGAAACAGCGCAAAACGGGGTGTTTTATGATGATTTCAGTAACAGTTCATGGCAATTGGCAGAGATTGAAGCAGAATTGTTGGCTTTGAATCAGGTTGTGCAAAGAGGTGGCGTATGAACTTTCAGGTCACTGCTCAATACTTGCAACACTATTTTCCAGCCAAACAACTCAATCACGAATGGATTGCTGAAAACCTGAAACTGGATTTGGGTCATACCCAATTGTTGCGTGATTGTTTCAAGGATTGGGAAACAGATGAACGCTTGTTGGCCTTGTTGTTTTGTTTGGTGAACCAAATTAATCAGGGCTCCTTGTGTTTGGAATTACATGATGCTGACTTTCAGCAATACATCAGAGAAATGGGCATAGATGAGCCCATTGAAGTGGAACAATGCGAGCAATGGAGTCGATACAAGCTGAAAGATAAACCCGTTTTGATTTGTGAAAATGGAGCCGTATATTTTGCCAAATACTGGCAAACCAAACACAATTTAGCGCAATCGCTGCAAAAATTATTGAAGAACTATTCAGGTCCTGTCTTCAATGCTGAACAAATTGGCAAGGTGACCCAAGAGGTGGTGTCTGAACTGACCTTTGATTCGATTGAAAACAAACAAATTCTTGCGATTGTTGTGAGTTTATTACAACCTTTTAGCATCATATCAGGCGGCCCAGGTACCGGTAAAACCACCATCATGAGTTCGGTTTTGCGTGGTTTAATCAAGTTAGGTTATCAACCGCAAGACATCATCATGGCTGCGCCAACTGGCCGAGCGGCCAACCGCATGACCGAATCTTTGCATGATGTGTTATCAAATCACATAGAACCGCTGAATGAAGCAGATAAACAATTGATGACTGCATCGGCCATGACCATACATCGTTTGCTCGGATCACATCCATATCGTGGTGGATTCGATCATGGTTTGCATAACCCATTGAATTGTCAGGTTTTGGTGGTTGATGAAGTTTCCATGGTTGATGTGATGTTGATGAAGCAATTGCTGCAATCGGTGCCAAAAGATTGTCGGGTATTGTTGCTGGGGGATCAGTTTCAATTGCCATCGGTTGAGTCTGGAGCTGTGTTGGCTGATTTGATGCCACCTTTGGGCATGGATGCTTTTGTCAGTCAAAACATGCAGCAACAATTGTCTCAGGCTTTACAGGGATTTAGTGCCAAAGAGACAATTTTAAAACCATTGATAGTTACCCGTGAGCCACAGTTATTGACCGATAAGGTGACGGTCTTGGATGTTTCTAAACGTTGTCAGCCAGACATCGCTGCCTCTGGAGAGCTGATCAGACGTGGTGACAGCGAGGGCGTGGTATCTTCAACGCATTGGCAACCATTTGAACTGAAAAAGCTCGGAATGCCAGGTGTGTTTCATTTACCAGCCATTGTTGATTACACCAGCTGGCTGTCTTTTTGTCAAAATTGGGTTAAGCACCATTATTTTGCAGATGGCAGTGCTTTTAAGCAGTCAATATCGCAACTACGTGGTTTTGATGAACACCAATTGGGTGATTACAAACAATTGTTTAATGACATGTTTAATGCCATCAACAGTAACCGCATTTTGACCTTGTTGAACCAATCTGTGTTGGGTAGCCAAATCATCAATGAATCCCTGGCCGAGATGATGCGGACACAATTAGGTTCAAAAGGCCGGCAAAATCTGTTTCATGGTTCAGTCATCATGTTGCAAAAAAACGATGCGACGCTCCAGTTATTCAATGGTGACATAGGCGTGTTATTGGAAACCAAGGGTGGCCAATTGAGGGTGGTGTTGCCATTCAAAAACAACTATCAATCCCACTCAATCCACGTAATACCAGCATTTAAATCGGCCTATGCCATGACAGTTCATAAAAGCCAGGGTTCCGAATTTGAACATGTTTTGATGCCATTGTTGCCAGATGGGCAACACCGTTTGATGACCCGCGAACTGATTTATACCGGCATGACCCGTGCCAAAAAATCAGTGCTTCTGGTGGGTGATGAACAGGCCTTCAAAACCGCCATTCAAAGACAAACAAAAAGACATACCGGGTTGCGCTTTTGGTACAATTGAATTACGAAAATACTGAAAAAGGCAACTTGAAAGAGGCTTCGACGGGGCTCAGCCGACTTGCTGTTTGGTAAGATTCCCGGTTGCGCAGGAATGACGATTATTAAGAGGAAACTAGATGCAGAAGGTTAGAGGTGTAGGCGGTTTGTTTTTCAAATGTGAAGAACCTGAAAAACTGGCCAAATGGTACAAAGATAATTTGGGTTTTGAACTGGATGGCCCGACTTATGGTATGTTTAATCCGCATGAGTCCAAAGAGCATGATCGCACCGTTTGGAGCACGTTCAGTGCAGATAGCGACTATTTCGGAGCAAAAGAGCAAGCTTTTATGTTTAATTTTATTGTTGATGATGTTCGGGCGATGATTGAACAGGTGGTGAAAGCTGGTGCCAAGCAAGCCGGTGAAATTGTGGAAGAATCTTATGGTGATTTTGGCTGGTTTATCGATCCAGCTGGTTTCAAGGTGGAATTGTGGTCACCCAAATCATTTGAATAAGCCATGAAATCAATACAGGACATACGCATACGATTTGTGGGCGCAGGGAATATGGCCGCCAGCTTGATTGGTGGATTGATTAACAAAGGCATGACTGCCAGTCAAATCACTGCCAGTGATCCTGGTAAGAATCAGCGGGATTATATTGAAAAACAATTTCAAATTCTGACCTATGGTGACAACAATGCCCATTTTGGTATGCCAGACATCGTAATCATTGCGGTCAAGCCACAAATCATGAAAAAGGTATTAAAAAATGTGGCGCCAAGCATTGTCAGAACCAGTCCTTTGGTGGTTTCTGTGGCAGCGGGTATCACCACCCAGCAAATCAAGCAATGGTTAGGTGCTGAATTGCCAGTGGTCAGAACCATGCCCAACACGCCTGCTTTGATCGGGCAGGGTGCCATTGGCATGTACGCCAATGAAGCGGTTGATGAAAATCAAAAATTGATGACTGAGCAGGTCATGGATGCGGTGGGAACTTCCATTTGGGTTAAAAAAGAAAGCAAAATCGATGCTGTTACCGCATTATCTGGCAGTGGGCCCGCTTATTTCTTTATGTTTATGGAATACTTGCAACAAGCCGCTGAGAAGCTTGACTTGAGTGCAGAGGATGCAGCCTTGTTAACCAAAAAAACAGCCATAGGAGCGGCTTTATTGGCGGAACGCAGCCCAGAAACCTTATCTCAACTGAAAGATCGGGTGACCTCTCCCAATGGTACCACCGCCGCGGCATTAGCAAGTTTTACCGCTAATGACATCCGAAATATCATTGAAAAGGCCATTCAAGCCGCCAATGACCGTTCTGTTGAGCTCTCAAAAGAATTTGATTGATTGCTGGTACAGACAACTTCTGCATTATAATGGTCGGTTGTTGTGAAAAATGATCAAGCCATTTCATGTTAAAAACGCCCATCAGTTTCAAAGGACCGAGCGGACAATTGGAGCAATTGTTTGATGAAAACGATGTTTACACTGCTTACAAAGCTTTAAAAACCAATCAGATAAAAAACTGGCGGTTTAATGAAGAATCCAAAATGGTCTACGCCAACTATGAGCAATTGGATGAAGCTGATCAGTTAAACGTCTTTACCATGAGCATGTCCTGGCCAATAGTTGACGGTGTTGGTAAATGTCAATGTACTTTAAAAAAACCGTGTAAGCATCTGATATCATTGGCTATATATAACAAGTCAAAGCTGGATTTATTGCCGCCATTTACGCAACAACTCCGTGCATTGAAAAATATCTCGGAGACTTTTGTAAACTGGGTTAACCGGCAGCACCATGACCCATTTCCGAGAATGGCACGCCACCGATTGATTTATGTCATCAATCAAAACTCAGAGCAACAATTTACCTTAAGTCTTTATAAAGCCTATTTAACTCAGGAAAACCAATATCAGGTCAAAGCTGATCTGGACAGCAGTGTCATCCACAAAAAAAACTTGCCTAAGTTTGTGAGTTTGGCTGATCAAAAGGTGCTATTAACCATGCAGCGTTTAGGGTATGAGGCCGTCCAAACGTTTGCAATAGATCCAACAAAACATCAAAGTTTGATGGAATCGGTATTAAAAACCGGGCGCTGTTTTTGGAAAGCTTGTTACCGGCCGCCACTCAAGCTTGAATTTTCCAACAAAGATCAGTTGAATCAAGCCAATCGGGAACAAGCGGTTTTGACCGAACAGTTGCGATTGGTTCCAGCAGACAATACAGTTTTTAACTTGCGTACTACGGATAAGGCCAATGAAGTCAAAGTTATCGCTGAGAGCATTGAGCTTTTGCCATTGTTGTTGATAAATAGCTGTTGGGTTGAGCTGGATTGGAAGCCAGGCTTTATTGAACGACTGGATGTGGCAGAAATTCAATTCAAAGCGGGGGATGTGGTTTTTAATCTGGCTGATGTTTCTGATGGTGCTGTTAAATTATCTCAATCCGGTATTGAGCAAGTGGCAGCCTGCTGCTATCAACTTGAGAAACTGCCTTCAATTCATGCGCAGTATGATACACCAATCAGTGAACGGTTTGATATCAATGACCGATCTATACCCAATCATTTTTCCAGTATAGCGCCACTGTTGTTGGCGCTGGAAAGACATGGCTGGGAAATAACAATTGCTGACAGTTATCGACTGAACAGCCAAACTGCGAAGCAGATTTATGTTCAGGTGGATCAACAACAAGGTGTAGGTCAAAGCGGTTGGTTTGATGTCGAAGTGGGGGTGAAATTGGCTGATGGCGCGGTGAATTTACTGCCATATTTGGTCAAAGCAATAAAAACAGGACAGTTTGATGCGGTCAAAGAAGATTTACTGATCAAATTAGACGACGGTCGTTTTATTGATATGCCCAAGTCGAAAATCATGCAAATCATGGACACATTTAATGAATTGTTTGATGACAAAATTTTGAAATCTGATAAAAAGCTTGCCATGAATCAACACCAGTTATTACGCTTGGCTGAAGTCAAAGGGTTAACTGAGAAATCAACAGACAATGAAGCCGTTGCTGAAGGTGTACAATGGCTTGGCGATACCGATTTACAAGCTAAAATACAACAACTGACAAAAATAAAGACTTTGCCACAAGTGTCACACCCCAATGGATTGCAGGCAAAACTCAGACCTTACCAATTAACCGGAGTGTCCTGGCTACAGTTTTTATATCAACATGAATTACATGGCATTCTGGCCGATGACATGGAGGGGGCGATCGCCGTCTGGCTGGACGGCAACAGGAAGCTGGCGCTGATCTTCTTCCCCATGGTGGCCGGTCTGCTGGTCATGGCGCACCCCTTCATCGTGTTCCTGTTCACGGACACCTACGAAGCGAGCGTTCCCATTTTCATGGTCTGGACCCTGAGCACCCTCCTGGTCGCTTTGCTCACCGACAGCGCGTTGCGCGTTTTCGCGCTGAACCGGTATCTCATCGTACAGAACCTGCTGGCGCTGGGGCTGGTGGTGTTGCTCCTGCCAGGGTTCATGGCGCAGTTCGGTCTCGTCGGCGCGATCAGCGCCACGCTGCTGGCGGCGGCGGCCGTCAAGGTGCTGGCGCTGGAACGGGTGCGTCGCGCTTTGAAGGTGGACCTGGCGCGCCTGCTGCCCTGGCGTCCGCTCGCTGTCACGGCCGTGCTGTCGGGGATCGCGGCCGTGCCGGCCTGGGCGGTTCTCTCGGTGCTGGATACGGCGCCCCTCGTGGCGCTGATGGT
>JAUHXW010000320.1 GCA_030426705.1 Gammaproteobacteria bacterium | reverse complement strand
GTTACTGGATTTGAGCCACAATTTACCGTTGGCGGTAACGTTACCGGATTGACGGCTCTTGGCGAAACCATTGAAATCAGCCTGAATGGCAATGTACAAAGCACTGTCAGCCAAGATGGCCCTTTCACATCAACTGATACAGTTGAAGCAGGTCAGGCCTATTTGGTTACCATTGACAACAACAATTGTACGGCTACCAATGAAAGTGGCATCATGCCTTATATGAATGTCACCGATGTGGCCATCGATTGTCCTCCGGACTTTGTCACGGTCTATGATGTGAAGCAAGGCATTGCCACTGGCGAAGTGGCTTTACAAAATATGTTGGTCACCGCTTGTGGCAGTATCGGCTATTACTTGCAAACCATAGATATTGACCCTGATTTTGCCGGAACTGACTATTCAGGTGTGTTTGTTTTTGATAACACAATTGATTGCAACATACTACAGGTAGGTGATCGGGTTGATATCAATCCTGCCACTGTGAACGTATTTTTCAATGAAATTCAGCTACAAAACGCCACCTATGCCATTCAAAGCAGTGGCAATGCTTTACCCAATCCAGTTGTTTCTACACCCGCAGCGTTAAATCCTAAGGGAGTCAGCCCATTGAATGCTGTTTTGGTAGAAGTACAAAATGTCACAGTCACTAATCCTGATTTAGGTAATGAAGATTTCGAAGTCGACAATGCCTTGCCTGTTGATGACCGTTTTTATACACCTGTGCCTGCTGTCACACTAGATGAACCACTTGATTATGTGCGAGGGCCGCTGGCTTACACTTTTGGCAACAATGCCATTGAACCTCGTGATGCTGGTGACATAGGCCGACAAGCCAAACTGGTGATAAATGAAGTGGATTACGACCAGCCAGGCATTGATGAAGATGAATTTGTTGAGATTTACAATGCCGGTGCTGCTGATGCTGATTTGACTGATATTGCATTAATTTTGGTTAATGGCGCCACCAACACAGCGTATGCGAATGAAAGCCTGGCTTCAATAGGCACTTTGTCACCTGGAGAATATTTGGTTTTGGTTGATGACACATTTGATACCAACACTTTACCTGTTGATACATCTTTTATCATCTTATCTACGTCTGTTCAAAATGGCAATCCAGATGGTATGCTTTTGGCCAATACCGTGACTGAAGAAGTCTTGGATGCATTGAGTTACGAGGGCAGCATTGTCAGTGCTGATGTTGGCTTTACCAATCCTGTTAACCTGGTAGAAGGCACGCCCGCTTCTGCATTCGATAATACAGACGGTTCTTTATCAAGACTTCCCAATGGTCAGGATACTGATGATGCCGATACCGATTGGTCATTTACCACCACCCCAACTCCAGGTGTATCCAATTTAAGTGGCCTAACACCTGTCAATGTAGTGATCAATGAATTGGACTATGATCAGCCAGGCACTGACGCATCCGAGTTTGTGGAAATTTATAATCCTTTAACAGAATCTGTAGATTTAAGCCAAATTGATTTGGTGATGGTCAATGGCAGCAACAACACTGAATACGCTCGACACACCTTATCAGGGATATTGAGTCCTGGGGCTTTTGCAGTGGTAGGAGCTTCTGGTTTAACTGTTCCGATGGGTACGATTTACATTGAAATTGGCACAAATACTATATTCCAAAATGGTTCACCCGATGGTGTTGCGCTGGTAGACAACATCGACAACGTATTGATTGATGCATTGTCTTATGAGGGTGCCATCAATGCGGCCATCATTACAGGTTTTGCCAATCCCGTTGATTTGGTGGACGGTACAGCGACGGGTGCTACAGATATTAACACAAGTGATGGCTCCATCATCAGATTACCTGATGGCAGTGATACCGGTGATGATGCTGTTGACTTTATTTTTACGACTGAAGTTACACCCGGCTTACCTAACAGCATGCCTTAAAGTGTAACAAAAGCCTGTCAGTCCATGCCCCCTGACAGGCTTTTGTTATTCAAACCCATCAGCAAAAATCAAATCCAGAAACTCGAACTCGGTCAAACAATCCGCTTGGCTTTGTGGTGGGTTTTCTGCAAACAACACATAATTAAAATCAGCCTGAATTGAATCGTTTTCCCAGGTATGTCCCATCACGCCTACTTGTACAGTTGTTGGCATACCCGGATGGTTGAAATACATCGGATTGCTTTGCCCTGGTCCGGCTGGGGTGATTTCTGGTGTGACTGAAGATGAGTTGTGCCAAGTGGTAGTCATCACACCATCGACATCAAATTGATTGTAATAATGTTCCTGGCGCCAACCATTGATGGCATCGGCCCAATAATAGAAATAAAAATCAGCACCGACTCGACATACCAATAAATATTCTTCCATTCCTATTTGTTCTGTCAGAAAAAGGTTCGAAGTTGAGTTAACCGTTTTCTTGACCTCACGCGCATACGTTACGCCGTTGGCACCCTGCCCGCCCATGTTGTACATCATCCAGTTTTCGTCACCATTGTGTGTGCCTACCGCATCACGAATCACAAAACCACCAGCATTGAAACCCACCTCAGGAGGCATGTTGTTGTCGTCATGACTGACCACTCGCAAATGGGTCATGGCCACAAAATTGCCGGTCACGTTTTGATAAACCAAAGGCCCATATTCATCCTCAAACCAGGCATTCAACATAAACCTTTCAGGCACAACTTGTAACCAACCATCGGTGATTTCAATTTGTGTGGCCCGTTCATCCATAACGCCACTGCCCAAGACCGACCAACTTGTGCCATTACTGTTCAATAAATCCGCATCGATTGAAAAACCATCTGAAAACGGTTGAGCCATTACTGCGCCAACCATCAATAAACTCATAACCACAAAACCATACTTTTTCATTTCAATCATCACTCCAAACCCTCAGATGAAACTGGTTGTACAATACTTCATCAGCAAATGGGTTGCTGTCATCAACAGGATTAAATTGCACCAAATCCGCATAAGCCACTTTGACCCAAACAATCTGGTTTACAGTATCCTGCCAATAAGTTTCACCACTTGAGTCTATCACTTGTTGCCGATTAGCCACAGCCACATAATCATGTTTATTGTCCCAATTACCCGCACCAGCATGAACATCGGTGATGTAATGCACATAGGGATGTGTTGAAGCAAAAACCTGCGCTATGTGACCACCTGAATAGCGAATCCCTAAAGTAAAACTGGCATCTGTGGTGTGCATATTTTCAAGTGACAGCGCCACATCTTCAGGCGCTACATCATCAGGAAAATCAAGCAGATAAATGCCACCATCCCTCACTGCAAAATGACGCATATGCCCCAAAGCCCAACCTGGTTGCGCCCCTGTCACTTCCCAGGTATCAATCACCACATCAGGATTGGCTTCATCAAACCGTGTCACATGGATCGCCATCAAATCATCAGCCGGCATATTGACCTGATTGAGGATAAATTGATCCACACCATAATAATCACCGTCACAACTGCTGGCATTGTCATTCAACGGAATCACAGTACAAGTGGCATTATGAGTC
>JAUHXW010000319.1 GCA_030426705.1 Gammaproteobacteria bacterium | reverse complement strand
ACACCACAGCCCGTAAAATCACAAACTGTGGTCACTGCCGTACAGTTTATAAAAGGTTCAAATTCAGAAAGCAGTAAGACATTTGAAAATAACAGATTGACTTACCTTGACGTTTATCAGGATCTGCAAACAGCCAGGGCCTGTCAGATGTTTTATCGCCATTGGAAAAGTCATGGTTTACAAAGTGATGTCAATAAAATTGTCAGAAAGCCTCAGGTTTTTTATGGTCAAACTGATTATCTACAAACAGAACAAGTGCCGTTAATTGCTGAACAAACTGAAACACTTGAGTACTGGGTTCAACAGTGTTATCAAATCTGGGCTGACTACGGGGTGTTTGATGGTGATAATAAGGAATCAATTCCATTGAATGATGTGCTTGAGGCCGTTGCAAAAAAATTATTAACGATGGTGCCAAAAACACCCAAAGAAATGGCTTTGAGACAAATCAGAACACATTTGACTGAATGGCAAGCCAGCTATCAAGCACTTGAAACAGCACTTGAAGGAGATGACAGTCTGGAGCCAACTCAAGCACAAGCTTTGTATGATGAATTGGCAACTTTACAAAGTCTGGATGATGAAATCAAACAACAATGGTTTGCAGCGCAAAGAAATAACCAACCGGATGAAACAGCACTTCGTGATCAGCATTTTGATTTATTGAATCAGATCAGGGCATTAGAAAATCGCATCAAGGAACAAAAAGAGGTTAACCCGGAAAAATTGGAGCATGCAGAACTGGATTTTCAGGCTAAAGATCAAGTCATCAATCAAGCGCTGCGAACAGATGATGGTGATGTGTTTTTTGAAATCATTTATACCATCACTGGTAGGCATACAGGCCATTTCTTCTTATTAGGTTTTGAGTCTTTATCAAACTGGAGTGAGCCTGTTAAGCAATACCGGGTCACACCAGACCAGTTGGTGTATGAAGCTTCAAGCAGAGATAACCACAATCTGCACCAATGGGAGCTGCGATATGCGGTTCATTTGTATTTGTGTGATTTGGGGTGGGATTGTGGTCCGAAAAGTCCAATTGTGATGCATTATTGTTTACTGGGATATATGGGAACTTATCCAGATGCCTGTGGGAAAAGCCTACCTGAATTTTACCGAACAGCTTTTATCAGCCCCAACAGGTGGCCGGATGTGATGTATTTCAAAGGCCTATACCAGGAGCTGTTTTATGAATGATGGAAAATTTAAAGTCTGGTTTGGAATTCTGGTCATTGTCATTGTTATCATTTTGTTATACCGGGTATTAACCGTTGAAACCAAAAATGCAGAGACCTTAAAAGCCATTACAGCGACAAAGCAAGCCACAGAAGGTGAGCTCTTGATGTCTGAAAATAAGGACCACCAAAATGCTCAGGAAGAGCCATCTGAGCCACAATTATCAGAAAAAGAGCTGAGCACGGTATTGCAGCAATTACAACCACATCAGTTCCATGAAGACCCATACATAGAGGCTAAGTTACTTTTCGAATTAAAAAGTGCGTGTAAACGCAATAAAAGACAGCTGTGTGAAGGTGTTTTGAGTCGCTATCAAACACTCGAACCGCTGATTAAGAATTATGCAGATGTCAAGAAAGTGCCTGCTATGACAGAGCTTGGTCAAATGCTGAAACATGGTATGGCTTCAAGATCTGAACAACCCGAAGTTTTCAGACACAAAGCCAGAAAACTGTTAAAGCTGGTGCTTAATAGTGACAATGCTTACGTCATCAGTTATGAGTCATTGTACTTTTTGTTCAGTGGTGATGCGCATGGTGAAATTATACCCATATCACAGTGGTTGCGTAGTCAGGATAGTGAGTATAACCGCATGGTGTTGATGTACAGTCTGTTAAAAATCGCTCATGGGTTTGAGCCAGCAGTGATTGATGGTGAAAGTGATTTTGTGGTGTCCATGATATGTAACTGGCGGGACTCGGTTTGTGGTTTGAGTTTTGATGACTATTTTCAAAAAGAGCTGATGCCAGGCATGCAAAAAGATGTGGATTTATTGGTGACACACCTCAGGGCTTTTGCCAATGAGCATTAATGCTCAAAACCATCAATAAAAATCACATCGCTGAAATAAGGGATACTGAAATAATTCATGGTTTCGGCCATCAGTTCATGTCGTTTGTTTTGTGAGAGGATGGTTTCAAAAGGAAAGCCAAAATGAATCACCTTGTAAACACCGGTATCGACATAAGTACAAGCTGATAAATTACCCAAATATTCAAGACAACTGTTGGCCGGTGTCAATGGGTTGATGACATCTGGATATTCAACCCGATAACTTGAGCCTGTACCATCATCAAACACAATGTCTGAAATATTGGCAAAAGGCGTGCCTGCTAAACCATTGGCGGAAAAGGTGTTGGCATCGTCGGAAAAATAGCTGGTTTTCAAAATGTCGTTATAAAAATCCTTATCTGCTGGTGAACCCAGGTTGTCCAAATCCCAGGCAATTTCCGCACCGGAAATAAACAATTTGCCACCTGTATTCAGATAATCGGTCAATGCGGTTTGTTCTGTTGCTGTTAAGGTGCTCCCCAAACTTGACTCTTCACCCAAAATCCACAAAATGGCTTGATAATCAGCCACGTTTAAATTAAATGCACTGTCTTCAATTAATTCATTGCTGATACCATCAAAACCCACGCCTGCTTCATTGATGGCATCGCCGTGTTGAATGATGTAGTCAAATGTGTTCATCTGCGACAAATACATACGATCAACAAAACCGCCAATGTCAGGCATGTTCTGGTAAATCAGTTGGCCGCTGTTTAAACGGTCAAAGCCATTGATGACCAAAACCCGGTTTTCGTTTTGATAAGCAACTCTGCTTGCCAATGTTTCTGTGGCCAATGACAGACCTCCAGCGTTCTTCGATCTGACTTTGACATATATAACCTGTCCTGGAGTTTGGTTCTCAAGCAGTAAAGAAAGGCCATTGACCGCTGTGCCATTGTCAAAATTTTTGCCATCATCAGACAAATAGACCACAAAGCTGTCAGCTGCATCACCAGCAACATTGAGTCCATCTACCACGGGTGCTTGCCACTGAATGTGTAAATTGCCTGTACTGGTTGAAGTCACTTGTAAATGAGTAGGCGGTTCCGGTAACAGGGTCATGGTTATACCATCACGTTGTGCAAAATATTTAACGATGCCCTGATAAATGGATCTTGCAACCAATTTTCTGAATTGTGGGTGGCGCAAGTCATCGGCGTCATCCGCATGATCATGAAAAGCCATTTCAATCAACATGGCGGGCATTTCATCATTGTGATTGGGGTTAACTTCGCCAAAGTAGGCAGAACGTTTACCACGATCAGTCCAGTTGGCATCCCAGGCATTGCGAATGTCGTTGATTAATTCATCATGAATCGCTGTTTGTAATTCAGCTGAGCCAGGAATGGATTGGTTGGGGTCATAGGTGCCATCAGGAGGATTACTTGAATAAATATAAGTGCTGGTGCCCGTGCCGCCGCCGGCATTGGAGTGCCAGGAAACATAGACAGAATCTTCAATCGAATAATG
>JAUHXW010000318.1 GCA_030426705.1 Gammaproteobacteria bacterium | reverse complement strand
AAGCCCTAAAACTTGCCTTGGAGCATAAGCCTGATTTGCTGTGGATTGAAACCCCAAGCAATCCGTTGTTGCGTGTGGTCGATGTTCATGCCTTGTGCGAGTTGGCAGGTGATGATGTGCTGAAAGTGGTGGACAATACATTTCTGTCACCAGCTTTACAACAACCGATTACGCTGGGCGCGGATTTAGTCATTCATTCAACCACCAAATACATCAATGGCCACAGTGATGTGGTCGGTGGTGCGGTGTTGGCGAAAACTCCTGAATTGGCCGAACAAATCAAATGGTGGGCCAATTGCATCGGTATCACTGCTGCACCTTTTGATTGCTTGTTGACCACCCGTGGTTTAAGAACCTTGAATGTTCGGATGAAACAACATCTGGAAAATACCGAACGCATCATTGAGTTTTTACAACAACATCCAGCCATTGAAAAAATACATTATCCCGGTTTGGTTGAACATCCTGGCCATGAGATTGCCAAAAAGCAGCAGGCGCATTTTGGTGCGATGATTTCTTTTGAATTAAAAGGTGGATTTGATCAGGTAAAAACTTTGGTGAATAACCTGAAATATTTCACTTTAGCCGAATCGTTGGGTGGTGTTGAATCATTGATTTGTCATCCAGCCACCATGACCCATGCTGCGATGGCGCCAGCCGCGCAACTGACTGCAGGCATCAAACAAAATCTGATTCGATTGTCAGTCGGTATTGAGCAAGTGGATGACTTATTGGCTGATTTGGAACATGGTTTGACTCGCAGTCAAATCCAGCCAGTTGAACCCAATTTCAAGGAACAGTCTCATGGCTAAACCCCAAGTTCAACCCGAATTGGTGCCAAAACCCAATGTGCACAAATTTGGCGGTTCCAGCCTCAAAGATGCCATACGCATTGAACAAGTGGTTGCAACCATCAAAAACAAGGTGCAAACCGGCGATTTTGTGGTGGTTTCAGCCAATGGCAAGGTGACGGATTTGTTGCTTGGGTTGATTCAGGGGCAAACAGATGACATAGCAAAGTTGCAATCCTATTTATTTGATTTGGTTACTGCGGTGCTTGAAAATCCTGATCAACTGATAAAAAAAATGACGCAGGATTTGCAATGGTTGCAATCACAAATCATTTTATCTGATTTCAATACCCATGAAATTCTGGCTTTGGGTGAACTGTGGTCTGCACAACTGCTGTCTGCCAAGTTGGCAGAAAGTGAGCTGTCTAATCATTGGTTAGATGCCAGGGATTTGTTTGTTCTCAATTCACAGAACCAATTAAACAATACACAAGCCGCCAAACACAAACTGTTTGAGGTCTTTTACAACTGTGGTAATGAGGCCAGTTTACCCAAATTGCACATTGTGACAGGGTTCATTGCCCGAGATTTACAAGGGCAAAGTATCACATTGGGTCGCAATGGCAGTGATTATACAGCGACATTGCTTTCAGACCTGTTGTCATCACCTTCAGTTTATTTGTGGACCGATGTTGATGGTGTTTATACGGCTGATCCCAATGTCATTGCATCAGCCCGCAGGATTGAGCAATTGACCATAGCCGAAGCACAGGCCTTATCAGAATTGGGGTCCAATGTGCTGCATCATAAAACCATTGCGCCGATTTTGCATCAGCCACCCCGTTTAAAAATCAATACCTGTGGCTCTGTAACAGCGGGTACAGTGGTGGAAAAAAACAAGCCAAAATGCGCTTCACAACGGGACTTTAAGGTCAAAACGCTGGCTGGTAAAAATAACCTGGTGTTTATGTCAATTGGTGAAGTGGATGAACTGAAAGCACGACAAATTCAAGCCCAATTGACGGCTGAGCAAATTGCCAATTATGCCAATCATTTCGATAAAACCAGTCACACATTGAGCTTTTATGTTGAACATGATGATTGGTTCAGTACCACCCAGTGGCTGAAAAAACAGGGATTGGCAATACAACAACAACTTTCTGGTGTCAGTTTACTCAGTGCTGTGGGTGAGAACATCCGGCAAAATCATCAGGTTGTCAGTAAAATTTTGAACCGATCAGCTCAATTTGATGTGCATAACATCCATTACCCAGCCAATGACCATACCCTGTGTGTGCTGTTACCCGATGCTCAAGCACCACAATTGTTGCAAGATTTACACCACACTTTTTTTGGCCTCGAACCATCTATCCCAATTGTGGTTCTTGGGTACGGCAACATAGGTCGGCAGTTTCTGAAAATTTTAAACAGCAAAAAGACCGAAATAGAACAACAAGTGAAGCAGTCTTTATCGGTGGTGGCCGTGGCCAACAGTCGGTTTTACCAATTTGATGAACAGTGTTTGTTGGCTCAGCACATTGAACTCAATGAAAAAAACAACGATGGGCAGTTGTTACAAAAATTACAGCGGTATGCCGGCAAACCTCTGGTGGTGATTGATTTAACCGCCAGCGAACAAGTCGCGGGACACTATCTGGAATTTGCGCAAAATGGCTGGCATTTGATTTCAGCCAATAAAATAGCAGCGGCTGACCATGCCTGGGCCAAACAAATAGAAAGCACTTTGCTGAAATCCCAAATGACATGGCTGAAAAATACCACGGTAGGTGCTGCTTTACCGGTACAAAATGCCATCGTGCGAATTCATGAAAGTGGTGATCAAATTAAGCAGGTTTCTGGTGTGTTCTCAGGTACTTTATCCTGGTTATTCGGCCATTACAATGGACAAAAACCTTTTATGGATTGGGTCAAACAAGCCCATGAGAAAGGTTATTCTGAGCCAGATCAAAGAGATGATTTGTCGGGTGAGGATGTCTATCGCAAAGCTTTGATCCTCGCTCGGGAATGTGGCTTTGAACCTGAGGAAATTAACTTCAAACCAGTGCTGCCCCAAGAATATCTCACCGGTTCCCTTGATGATTTTTGGCAACAACAAGATGGCATCAATGCCCATATCCAAGATTTATGGGAACAGGCACAAAGCAACCAACAAAACCTGTGTTATCTGGCGATGGTTAATGCTGAAAGCATCGATGTGGAATTGGTGGCCATTGAACAACAACACGCCGCTGCCGGATTAAAACCTGGCGACAATGTGTTTGTGATTGAATCGGCATGGTATGCGGATAATCCGCTGGTTATTCAGGGGCCGGGAGCTGGCAAGGAAGTCACCGCAGCTGGGGTTTTGAATGATTTGATAGCTGTGCTCAAAACCTAATTTTCCGATTGATTATCCTCGGCTTTTTCCGGTGTATTGATTTTTAATAAACTCTTTGTAATCCAGTAGTTTTTAGCGACTAAAAATAGCCCTGTTA
This sequence comes from Gammaproteobacteria bacterium, assembly GCA_030426705.1. GTDB lineage: Bacteria > Pseudomonadota > Gammaproteobacteria > Xanthomonadales > Marinicellaceae > Marinicella. The sequence goes on along the minus strand of JAUHXW010000318.1, from coordinate 271 downwards.
TCAATTGAAAGCTTACTATACCAAAAGATACTTTTAGTTGGTTGGTAAATTCGGGGCCATAAATTTCATTAGCGAAAGCAAATTGGTAAATTACTCTGGTGAGACCAAAAATTGAGTTGATGATAAAATAAAAACCCAGGAAGATAATCAATACCCTCAAGAATGAACTGGCATCAATCGCTTTGACTTCAGCGTCTTTGACAGACCCGCAAATAAGTTGGGCTATGGTTTGAGGTAGAAACCAGCAGATTAAGCTGAACCCAATCCAAAT
>JAUHXW010000317.1 GCA_030426705.1 Gammaproteobacteria bacterium | reverse complement strand
ATGAGCCACTCTGCGTTGAAAAATTTGCCAATAACGGCGTATTGGACTGCATTTTCCGCCTTGATTGGCCCATTTTTAGCTCTTTTTCTCAATTGCTCAGAATCGAGCAAAGGTCTCTCATATTATTCATCACATTGACCCTATTGACCGCTTGTGGCGAACAGCAAAATACAACCACGGAACAAGCACCAGGCAACAGCCAAACTGTAGCTGCCGAATCCAATGAAAGTTCTAAACAACCAGCAAGTAACGAACAAGCCAATAAAGCTGCAAATGAAACAGCCAATGGCATCGATGCACCCTTGGAGTTTTCCTTAACCAACCTGGATGGAGAACTGGTCAATGCCGCCGATTATCGTGGCAAATGGCTGGTGTTGAATTATTGGGCGACCTGGTGCGCACCATGTCGTGATGAAATGCCTGAGCTGGTCAAATTTCAAAATACCCACGACAATGTACAAATTCTCGGCATTGCTTATGAAGATGCAGAAATCCATAAACTGAAAAGCTTTGCTGCTGATTTTAATGTCAACTATCCATTGTTAACCATTGACGTCTATAACCCACCCAAGTTTGCCGAAGAAGGGGGACTGGGATTACCCACCACCATCGTTTACAACCCCGAAGGCCTGCGCCATAAGAAACATATGGGGCCAATTGATGCTGAAGGGCTGGCGGAACTTCTAGAATAAAAAAGGCTAAAAAAAAGTAAAAGACACTGGAAGGGTTCACTGGAAGTTTGCCGTAAATAGGAGAAACTCAACACTGAACCAACACTTAGTTGTGTCTTTTGCGCGCTTTCTAGATGCAAATACAATTGACCATGGTTAATGATAAAATCAAAGTTCTCACAGTAGTTACACTACTTTCAAATACCAATATATCAATGCAATAAATGCATCATTTAGATTCAGTATGAAAAAACCAACCGAAATTGTTAAATCTGTCTACCATGAACATATTGCTAAGTTTGGTGAACCCTCAAGGTCTTACAGGTACGAAAACACTCCATCTAACGAAAGTATAGTTTATCCTAGCCATGTAGATGTTATGGTCTGGGATCCAGAAGAGGATTTTCTGATGACAACTTTATGTACCATAGGCATGTCTGCACAACCAATGAATGGGGTGGATTACAGAGTAGAGCTTCATATGTCAATTGCTGAAGAAATGGATGAAGAGCTGGTTGGAGAGTTAACTGTTTTTTTGGCAAACTTATCTCTATACCCGTTCATGTATTCCACATTCTTTGATTGGTGGCACACTTTACCAAATGTTGGCAATATTCCAGGATACTCAGAACCCCGCAGCTTATTATTACATCCAGCATTTGTGAAGGATGGTTGGGATCTTATGTGTACCGCAGGTACTCATGTGAAGATCTTAAATGTGATACCGATAACAAATGATGAGCAAACCCTTTCAAAAGAAAAGGGTGTTGAAGCTTTGATTAATTATCTCTTCGAAAATGAAATTAGCTATTTTGATAGAAGGTAAAACTTTTTATATCCCTTAATGGATACTGGGTATTTCATTTCGTTATCTCAGTTAACTGAATGATTTATTTGGGTAGTTACCTTTTTAACTTTTGGTGTGTAAATGCTGAATCAGTAATTAACTTTCACTAAGGTCAAAAATCATTTGAAAAAAATCATTAGCTCCGGTTCGGTATTCGAGCGAAACTAAAAGAGCCAAATGGCTCAGTCAAGTCAATCAATTGGCCCAACAGGCCTGATAAGACAATTATGCCAAGGCAAGTCAGCGAGCTGTATTGCCACAAAAATACAGAGTTTGTAAGTTATCAGGTGAATTAATTTTATGGGTGGAAAGTGGGTTCATTTGATGTAATATAATGTTTTGTTTGATGCCTGAATCCAAGATGTTAAAACTTATTATTTTATTTGCTGTTACTGTAGCTTCCACTAATTTACAGGCTCAAGATAACAAAAAAGTATTGATTGTGGTTTCAAACCGCATTGATATGGGTGATTCGGAAAAGCATGAAGCCAGAAATGATCTGTTTGAAGTGGCACCGCCCTATCATGTTTTTGTGTCTCATGGTTATGAAGTGGATTTTGTATCACCTCAGGGTGGTGAAGTGCACTTTTTCAGGGACCCATTGGGCATATCCAGTTATACCGTCAAATATGAGGGATTTTTGGAAAAAGCTCAAAACACACTTTCACCCAAAAAAGTCAAAGCCGATGCTTATTGGGGCGTGTTTACTGGTGGTGGTTATGGAACGATGTTTGATGTGGCGGATAATGCCGAGATTCAGACCATCATTGCAAAAATCTATGAAGCGGGCGGTGTCGTCGGTGCAGGTGGTCATGGCTCAGCTAGCATGGTTAATGTCAAATTGTCCAATGGTGAGTTTTTGGTTAAAGACAAAAAAGTGGCTGGTTTTCCTGATTCAACAGAAACCACCAAACCTTGGGCTAAACAAGGTACTTTGTTGCCCTTTTTACTTGAAAGTCAGCTGAGTAAAAATGGAGCAGTGGTTCAAAATAAAGAAAACCTGAAAGACAAACACGACGTAGTCGTCGATCAACGCATCGTATCAACCATGTTTCTACCCTCAGCTGCACTTGTAGCAAAAGAAATGATTTTGTTGAAAGAGTCTTTATAAAAAGGAATGTCCTTTGGGCTTACGCTTCCGCTCCCAGCTCGGACTACGGCATTCCATTTTCGCTTCTTTGCTTCGCAAAACCGCCATGTGTTCATTGGCTATTCTCTTCGCCTCTGATTGGCCTACATGGATGTAAGTCTGTCGCGAGAGCAGGAGCGAAAGCGGCCGCTTCGCTCACGGCTTATCAAGCATTACATCAAGGCTTCTTGCCTTCGGCAAACCGCCATGATTTCATGCTTTGCCTAACCGGCTCGGCGGGTCGAGCTGCTCAGCAGCTCACCTATGAGATAATTGAAGCCGGTATGTTGGGCGTTGAGAATAAGTTTGAAGGGGCGTTTGAAACTTTCTTTAGGCAACAAATCAGTTGCTTTGTCAGATTTAGACAGATAAAGTTGGAACGATACAATTTAATATAATTTAATTTAATTTAATTGTTTAGGGGTACTGATATGAAAAATTTTCCTGAAAATTTCAAAGAAATCAATGCATGGATGGAAAAGCTGTCGATTGAGATTCCTGATGTGATGCAGGGATTTGGCGCTTTGCATGAATCCACGATAAAGGCTGGTGCCTTGGACAGTAAAACCAAAGAATTGATTGCTCTGGGGATTGCCATCACGGTGCGTTGTGATGGTTGTATTGCGTTTCATGTACACGATGCCATGCAGGCTGGTGCCAATAAGAATGAGATTGCTGAAACTGTTTCTGTGGCCATTTTGATGGGTGGCGGACCTTCTGTGGTTTATGGTATTGAGGCGATGCAGGCTTTAAACCAGTATCAAGAACAAGGGCTTTGATGACTGGTTAGGGTTGAATTGAAATAGTAAAAGAGACCTTTGCTCGATTCGTGAACAAAGATAAAAAGTCTAAAAATGCGGCACTCTGCGTTGCAAAACTTGCCAATAACAGGCTCGTTTTGTTGTTTAGGCGG
>JAUHXW010000316.1 GCA_030426705.1 Gammaproteobacteria bacterium | reverse complement strand
ATTTTGCTTTAACTTGGTTAAATATCCAATGATTACCTCTTACATTGGACACTCAAGCTCTCTAAGCAATTTTTTAATTTTGAAAAGTTTCGGCAAATGTAAATTACTGTCATTAAAATGTCTCCTGTCCCTTGCTAAATTGCTTGCCTCAATGCCTTCTGCCGATTTATAGCAATATTTTTCTTTGTCTTGAATACAACGACGAATGACTCTTCTTTCCTCACTTTTGAACTCTTTTTTGAGTTTTCTGCAAACCTTATTCCACTTTTCTAAGTCTTCAGCCAATTGTTTTTGCTGTTTTTTATTTTTTTTCAATTGCTTGGAATCGTTGTAATAAGAATTGTAGTTTCTGGAGCGGTTGTTTTGCGATGTTGATGAATAATCTTCAATTTTGGGGCCTTTTTTTAACTCCATAACTGAAGATTCATCATTCGCCTCACACTTTTCGTCTTGATAATGAATGGTGCCCTGATCATCGACACATTTATAAATTTCACATGAAACAGAAAAGCTTAAAAACAACATCCCTATCAGTGATGCACATGAGATTTTCATTGATAAAATAATTTCCTTATCAGTCTGATTGATAATACTGTATCAAGTCGTTTCTACATATGCAATTTAAAGGTGTCTTTCATAAGCTTTTACAGTTAAATTTGCACACCGCTGCCATGTGAATGATTTAGCATGTCGTAATCCAGCTTGTTGACTTTGTGCCAGCCAACCCTCCTCGCTAACAGCTTGTTGCAAAGCTTCAACAATTGAGTCGGTTTTGAGTGGGTCGCACAACATGGCGTTACCTGCGGCCACCTCTTGCATCGCTGAATTTTGGCTGGTTAGCACCGGTGTTCCTGAGGCCATAGATTCAATGATGGGCAGGCCAAAGCCTTCATATAATGATGGGAATGCGGTTAATTTGGCAGCAGCATACAGGTGTTGTAATTCGGCTTGACTGACATAACCAAGGCTGAGGATTTGTCCCTGATTCACCAGTTTTCTGATCTGTTGGGTCAGGTTTTGATTGAGCCAGCCTTTGGAACCAACCAGCACCAACGGCAAGTGTTTTCGCAATGATTCAGGTAGCTGACTATAAGCGGCCAGTAAGCGTTCAAGATTCTTTCTTGGCTCCGTGGTGGCCACTGACAATATGAACTGTTTGTTAGGTAGCTGAAACTTTTGTAACGTGGGATTGACCTCAGTTTCGGTATAGGGTTTGAAACCATCGCTCACACCTAATGGCGTGACATGAATTTGGTCGGCTGGATAACCGTAATGTTCAATGATTTCCTGTTTGACGAATTCTGACGGGGTAATCAAGGCATTGGCTTGTGCCAATGTTTTAGGTATTTCCCGATCAAGAAACTGTAAGCGGTATTTGGGTTGGGTTTGCCGATAATGAACAAAGGATAAATCATGGAAAGTGGCCACTGACTTTCCAGCAAAAGGCATCAACACAAAGTTTGGACTATGAAATATATAATCCTCCAACCCTTTGGTCAACTCGCTAAACTTGTTGGCACGTCTTTTGGCATACAGATTCAAGGCCAATGACTTCAAAGGTAACCATCGACGCAAAGTACCCAGCCATTGATTGTCAGTTGCTGTACGCTCGATATCAGCAACCCAGTGGTCAGCTGAAAAGTATTTGATGTCGTTAACATCCTTATCCTGTTGCAATTGACGACCCAACTGCAAGGTATATTGGCCAATACCGGTGATGGGATGGGTGATGGCATCAACATTTAAAATGACTTTCAAAAGATTAACTCAGGCTGTTATCATGTCAGGTGTTTCTATTCTATCAAATTTACCTCATGATCCATCCATTTCATTTAGCCATTCCAGTCAGAGACATCAGCGAAGCCAAAGACTTTTACCTCAACACCCTTGGTTGCCAACCAGGTCGCAGTACGGAGCACTGGGTTGATCTGGATTTGTACGGACACCAGCTGGTCTGTCATCTGGATGAATCTTTGGGCACCGAAGGCCAAGTCAAACTGATCAACAATGACGTTGATGACCATGGTGTGCCGGTGCCTCATTTTGGTGTGGTGTTGAGCATGGAAGATTGGCAGGTTTTGGCCGATAAACTGACAGCTGCCGGCACCGAATTTGTGATTGAGCCCTATATTCGCTTCAAGGGAAAACCCGGTGAACAAGCCACGTTATTTTTTCTCGATCCTTCGGGGAATGCTCTGGAGTTCAAAGCATTTAAAGACATTTCGCAGCTTTTTGCTACATAGTTGCAACATTAAACCGCCTTTTTTTGCAGTCTAACTGTATTGATTATCAGCTCAACACCCATGTTGGGCCATTGTTTTTGTTCATCTTTTAAATCAGCTTTGATCAATGGATGATCAATCAACCATTCCTTATCTATTTCGATTGATACTGTTTTTTTCTGCCATTTCAATGACTCTATGGGAACGGGTTCAAAATACCGATTGCGGGCAAACACCACACTCAATCGCATTATCACCAATAATTGCACCACAACTTCATATTGGCGCTCAGTGAGGTTGGCTAAAACGTTTTTACTGATTTTCCTGCGATGTAGACGTATCAGTGTTGCCATCACCAGTTTCTGTTGATTAGAAAACCCTGGCATATCGGCATGTTGCACCACATAAGCGCCAATTTTGTGATAATGGCTGTGGGCAATGGACAATCCCAGCTCATGTAATTTGATGGCACCATTGAGCAAATGCAACAAGCGTTTTTTGATTTTCACGCCGGATTTTTCAATGATGTCTTCACTGTATCGTTGCACACTTTCAGCCTGAACCCTATCAACGGTAAACTGCTCACACAACTTTCTGATACTGCGCTTGGTGACAGAAATGGTTTTGGGACCGTCTGACATTTCATAAATCAACCCTTCACGCAAGGCTCCTATCGACACATCCATTTGCTCAAGCGAAAATGCTTTCATCAGAGCATAGACAATCGCCAAGCCACCCATAAATACAGGCCTTCGTTGTTCGCTCAATCCCGATAATTGATTGAGTTTTTTGATGTGCCCCAGAGTCAAGCAAGTAGCTTTCAGTTGCTCCAAACCCTGCAAAGTGATGCCGGTTGGTGCCCAGGCATTGGCTTCCAGAATACTGGCGGTGGCACGCATGGTGCCTGAAGCACCTACCGCATGTTCCCAGCCTTGTTTTTTGTATTCCTGAATGTATGGATTCAATTCTTGTAAGGCATGAATGACTGCTTTTTTCCAGTTGTGCTCATTGATGATGCCTTCCTTGAAATACTTTTGGGTGTAACTGACACAACCCATATACAAACTTTCTCTTTTGATGGGCTTCATGCCATCACCAATAATCAATTCGGTGCTGCCACCACCAATGTCCATCACAAATTTTCTGGAGGGATTGCCACGGGTTGATTGCGCCACCCCAAGGTACAACATCCGCGCTTCTTCACGACCCGAAATGATTTCTATTTCATGGTTAAGAATCTTTTCGGCTTTGCGGATAAACACGGCTGAGTTTTTGGCCACTCGCAGGGTGTTGGTGCCAACAATCCTGATGTGGTTATCGGGGATGTTTTGAATCCTTTCAGA
>JAUHXW010000315.1 GCA_030426705.1 Gammaproteobacteria bacterium | reverse complement strand
ATGGCCGGCCTTGGCCTCAACGCCTTCCTCGGCCAAGAACTGAGCCAAGCCTTCATTACCGACATTCAAAACAACCTTGCCCCCCAAGACACCATTCTGCTCGCCCTGCAAAGCACACAAAACGAACTGCAAGCTGTTTACAGCAGTCGATCCTGGAAAGTCACTAAACCTTTGCGTACCTTTACCACCTGGGCCAGGCACAAACGCAATGCCATCAGGTATCGCCTCAACCAGTTGATGGGTTTACCAAAGAGGGTCAAAAACAGCCTCAAGACCAGAGGCCTGAAAGACACGGCCAAAATAGCAGCCAACAAGTTAAAAAAAGGACAACCGCCTAGATCAACCGTCGAAGTGCATGAAATAAAGGAAGATTACCTACCACTGACAATTACCACTGCTACCCATCCAAAAATCAGTGTAATCATCCCTGTATATAATCAATACAAGCACACTTACCATTGCCTTGAATCATTGGCTCGGCTTGAAGACAATACCCCTTTTGAAGTGATTGTGGTGAATGATTGCTCAACCGATGACACGCAGAATCAATTGGAAAATGTATCTGGTATAACGGCGCATACACAAAGCCAAAATGGTGGCTTTATCGAGTCTTGTAACACGGGAGCCAGCATGGCCAAAGGTGAATACCTGCTGTTTTTAAACAATGACACAGAAGTGCTGCCTGGTTGGCTGGATTCGCTGGTAGCAACTTTTGATGTGTTTCCTGATACTGGGTTGGTGGGTTCACAATTGATTTATCCAGATGGTCGATTACAAGAGGCTGGTGGCATTGTTTTTGCGGACGCTTCAGGATGGAATTATGGCCGATTTGATGCGCCGGATGATCCTGAGTATCAGCATGTCAGAGAAGTTTCCTACTGCAGTGGTGCCAGTATCCTGATTAAAAAAGATCTATTCAATGAACTTGGCCGGTTTGATGAGCGTTACAAACCCGCTTACTATGAAGATACTGATTTGGCTTTTGCGGTGCGTAAACACGGCCTCAAGGTTTATTACCAGCCTTTGAGTAAAATCATCCACTTTGAAGGCATTTCCTCAGGCACAGATTTGACTTCTGGTACCAAAAAATACCAGGTGGTTAATCAACAAAAGTTCCTGGAAAAATGGCAACAGGAACTCAAACAACAACCCGAAGCCGGTAGTAAAATTGAACAAGCCAAATTTCAAAACCGTCCAAAAAGGGTGTTGATTTTGGATGCTTGTACACCCACGCCCGACCAGGACTCTGGTTCTTTGCGAATGCTTAACCTGATACAAATTTTCAATGAATTAAACTACCAGGTCAGTTTCATTCCGGAAAACATGGCCCATTTCGAGCAGTACACCACCGATTTGCAACAACTCGGCGTGGAATGTGTCTATGCGCCCAAATACCACACGCCGATCGATTACCTCAAAGCCAAAGGTGAAGTGTTTGATTTAATTATCCTCAGTCGCTATTACGTGGCCAAACCTGTATTATCAGCCATAAAAAGCTATTGTACCAATGCGCAAACCTGGTTTGATACTGTTGATTTACACTACCTGCGCGAACAACGCATGGCTGAAATTGCTGGTGATGCATCTTTGATAAAAGCCGCCCAAAAAACCAAACAAGAGGAACTTGAGGTAGCCAAAGCTTGTGATTTAACTTTGGTGGTCAGTCCTTATGAACAAAGTGTGCTGGCAGAAGAAACACCAGAATTGAAAGTGGATGTGTTATCCAATATTCATGAAGTTTATGGCAGTCAAAAGTCATTTGATCAGCGCCAGGACATCATGTTTATTGGTGGTTATCAACACACACCCAATGTGGATGGTATTTTGTGGTTTGTCGAAACCATTTTCCCACAAATCATCCAGTCTTTGCCTGACATTACCTTGCACATTGTTGGTTCCAAAGCACCCAAACAGGTGGCTGAATTAGGCGATCTCCCAAACATCGAATTCCATGGCTTTGTTGAAGACATTGAGCCCTTTATGCAAAACATCCGCATTGCAGTAGCACCTTTAAGGTTTGGTGCTGGCGTCAAAGGCAAGGTCAATATGAGTATGAGCTATGGCCAACCCGTGGTGGGCACCAAGGTTGCGGTAGAAGGCATGTATACCACGCATGAACAGGATGTGATGATGGCAGATGAACCCAACCAGTTTGCTGAAGCGGTGATTCGTTTGTATCAGAATGAATCCCTTTGGAATCAAATTTCCATCGGTGGATTGGAAAATGTAGAACGATGGTTTTCTTTCAACGCTGCTAAAAATCAAATACGTAAGCTGTTATCAAAGTAACAATTGTTTAGTAAAAAAACATAAAAATCAAAGGATTAGCGTATTTTTATGTTTGAAAACATTAAAAATCACTTTCAGGCTTCCTTAATTTTCGCTAAAATCAGTTATTCAGATTTCCACAAAAAGGTCATTGTGGGTTGTTTTATCACAACCATTTGCGTTGAAAATAAAGAGGGTACGAATGGATTATTTACAAAACAATAAGCTGTTGTTGTTTCTGTTGTCATTACTGATGCTCATCATGGGCTCGATTGAATCAGGAACACTGATGATAACCCTTTGTATTTTTTCACTGGTTGTGATGTGCGGCTGGTTATATTCTTTGCCCGTTATTGCTGATCGGTTTGACGATGTGGTGGCTGAACAAGTCAACCGAACCATTCCTCTGGCTGCCAGTTTATTCTTGGCCATAAGCTATTGGTTTAATGAAACCATACACACCCCCCTTTATGTCACATTAACACTGACATGGATAACCGGCTTGTTGGTATTAGTAGATTTAAAGCTGAAGAATGTAGTTACTGCTTGTGCTGCACCCTTACTCAGTCTTGTTGTTTTGTTGATGACACAGACTGCAAGTAAAACCGGTTTAAGTTCGCCTTTTGCTTTTATTTTTTTCTATTTACTGGTGGTTGCTTTTTTGATTTACGCCAATAAATTCTTATTAGCCAAGCCCGAAAAAAAGGAGCGTTCTACCGACCCGTTACCAGCCAGTTTAGCCAAACAGGTCAAAAAAACCGAAGATGCCAAACAAGAAGTCAAAGAACTGAAACATCAAATCAAAAGTCTGCAGGTTGATTTATCCGCAGCAGAAATGGCCAAGATGGAATTCTTAGCCACCATGAGTCATGAAATCAGAACGCCATTGAATGGTATTGTTCCTTTGATTGACATCGTCATGGACACTGAACTCAATGATTTTCAAAAGGATTACCTCAACACGGCGCACACTTCTGCCACGCAGATGCAAAAGCTGATTGACGATTTATTGGATTACTCCAAGGTCGAAGCCGGCAAACTGACCATTGAAGTTACCGGTATTAAATTGAAAAAAGTCGTTGATGAAGTGATGGACAACCTGAAACATTCAGCAGACAAAAAAGGCTTAGAAGTTACCTTGGAATACGACGATCAAATCAACCCTTTACTCAGAGGTGACCCTATCAGGATTCGTCAGGTCTTGACCAATATTTTATCCAATGCCATCAAATTTTCCGATCATGGTAAAATTGCTGTTGAGGTTAAAAGGGTTAAAAATTTCACAGCCAATGAATTGATTCGATTCACA
>JAUHXW010000011.1 GCA_030426705.1 Gammaproteobacteria bacterium | reverse complement strand
ACAACATCTTGTGGCTTTTCCAAAGGTTTGGCTTCTGAATCAATCAAATGAGCCAATTCCTGTTTCACATAAGCATCAACATCAGCTTGTTCAATGTCATCATAGCTGTTGGTTTTGAAATATCGATAAACCATCTTGCCCACATCGATATGAGCAGGTCCCAAAGGCAATTCTGAGATGGCTTTGATGAATGGGAACGTTTCGTATTCGCTGAGTTCATTGGCCTCAACCTGTCGTACAAAACGATGGGCTTTCATCAAATCTGTTACAGATTGATTGATCATGCGTTTGCCGTACATATACAGCGAAACATTTCTGCGACGATAGAGTCTGCCAATCAAAGGAATCATGCCTTCTGCAAGGGCTTCTCGTTCTTTCCAATCCGCAAAAAACTCAGTTGGTAACGGTCTGTTGTCTTCAGTCATTGCTTCTCCAGCCATAGGTTTGTAGTGAAATCGGGCGCATATTCTACCACTGAACCGGAATCATGCCCACCAGATAGCCGGCTAAATTTGACCAATAACAACAAAAAACTACCCAAAAAATATTTTTTATTATAGAATGCGCGCACCTTGTGAAATGAACACCCTGTGGAGCGGTAGTTCAGTTGGTTAGAATACCGGCCTGTCACGCCGGGGGTCGCGGGTTCGAGTCCCGTCCGCTCCGCCATTTTTCTTCAATTTTTCCTTATTTAAAGACACATTGTTGGTTGTTTTTCCACCTCTTTAAGTTTTAATATATTGGCTTTGTATTATTGAGCCCCCATGCGACTGATTTTGCCATTTGTTTTGTTTTTAGCTGCTTGCCAACAAAACCCAAAAACCCAAAATTCAATAACAACAACTCAAATCAGTGCCAATGAGTTGAAGACCATCAATGCGCACAGGCCAGATGTGTTTTCTTTCTCAAGACATGATGAGGTAAAAGCCACTCACCTGGATCTTGAGTTAAAAGTAAACTTCAAGCAAAAAATTCTGGAAGGTTTTGTGGTGGTCAAATACACAGTTTTGAATCCAGAGGCCAAACACTTGGTTCTTGACACCCGAGATCTGAAAATAAAAAAAGTTGAAGCCTTGGTCGAACAAAAAAACAAGAAAATACAATGGCGCAAAGGTGACACCATTGCAGGACTGGGCACCGAGTTAATCATTGATTTGCCTGCTGATCACTCTGCCATCAAAATACACTACCAAACCAAACCAGAAGCTTCTGGCTTACAATGGCTGGAACCTGAGAAAACCAGTGGTAAAAAGTACCCTTATTTATTTACTCAGTCACAAGCGATTCATGCCCGCAGCTGGATACCTGTGCAAGATACACCTTCTGTTAGACTGACCTACAATGCCAAAATTCAAATCAAACCTGGTTTGCGGGTGGTGATGAGTGCCGATAATAACAACCAGAAAACTACTGATGGCTTGCATGTTTTTAGCATGAATCAGGCGATTCCTGCTTATTTGATTGCTTTAGCCGCAGGTAACATTGAGTACCAGAAAATAAGTGAACATGTAACGGTGTTTGCAGAACAACAAGACTTATCCGCTGCAGTCTATGAATTTGCCACCACTGAAGCCATGATTACAGCCACAGAATCTATGTATGGCAAATACCGCTGGGGGCAATATGATTTGTTGGTTTTACCACCCAGCTTCCCTTTTGGCGGCATGGAAAACCCTAAACTATCACACATCACACCCACCATCATTGCTGGCGACCGTTCATTGGATTCGTTGATTGCCCATGAGCTGGCCCATTCGTGGTCTGGAAATTTAGTCACCAATGCTTTGTGGCAGGATGCCTGGTTGAACGAAGGATTCACTTCATACATTGAATCCAGAATTGTAGAGGCAGTACATGGCAGAGAGCGCATGATGATGGAGGCCACATTGGCTTATCAGTCTTTACTGGATGAAATGAACACCCTCAATGAAGACATGCAAAAATTGGTCAACCCCGCATCGACCAGCGATCCTGATGATTATTTTTCGGCTGTCAGTTATGACAAAGGGCGCTTTTTCCTTGAATGGATGGAACAACAAGTCGGCAGGAAAGCCTTTGACCAATTTCTGATTCAATACTTTGATCACTTTGCGTTCAAGAGTGTTTCTACCGATGAAATGATCAAATACCTACAACAGAACTTAATCAAAAAACACCCGGACAAAATCACTGTACAGCAAGTCAATACCTGGTTACACCAACCAGGCATGCCTGCTTTTTTCAATCCGCCGTCAACGCTAAGATTTGATCGGGTTAAACAAAGCGCAAACCGCTGGTCAACTGGAATCATAAAAGCAACAGACATTAATACAACTGAATGGATAACCCAGGAATGGCTGCATTTTCTTCGTGCTTTACCCAAACAAATGACTTTTTCTCAATTACAGGAGCTGGATACTGCTTTGCACTTGACCCAACGGCAAAACAGTGAAATTGCACATGATTGGCTTTTAATCGCTATCAATAATCAATACCAACCTGCTTATTCCAGGTTAATTGACTACCTGACCAGCATTGGCCGTGTTAAACTGATTAAGCCCTTGTATCAAGCAATGATGCAAAAAAACGAACTGCACAATTTGGCATTGAATATTTATCAAAAAGCTCGTCCTGGTTATCACAACATTGCGATTCAACAACTTGATGTAATTGTCAGACTGGACGGTACACATGAATGATTATTTAAACATTTTGACTGCAAGTAATTAAATCTATGAGGGATTATTTTAGCGTCACACTGATTTTTCAATCCATCAGCGCTGTCTTGATTGGCTGGTTGCTGTTGCACTTTGCCAGACTTTATCAACGAACTTATTTGTTTTACTGGTCAATCAGTTTCTTCTGTCTTACCATTTACCTCATTACTGTCTATATCAGTAACCAATTCACCACTTATAATCTCGATCCTTCTTCACCTTTGCGGCTGATAAATTTATTCATGCTTTCACTGGCGGGGTATTTACAGATTGCGTTCCTGATGACAGGCACCATTACAATGGTACGTGGTGCCACCATATCAAAAAAAGCCTTCATTAGAATTTTAATTGTTTGCATGCTGATTGCTGCCAGTGTCACTCTATTCAAAAACTGGACTGAAGCATCATCTGCTTCCAATTTGAGGTATTTGGTGCGCGTTGGCTTACGCTATTTAATCGCCGGTATTGCTTGCATAGGAACTGCCATTTACATTTTAAGAAATGATAGCAATCCTCTGCTTGGCAAGAAGTTAGTCACCATAGGTTTTTTTGTTTATGGCTTTGAAATGGCTTTTTTAGGGTGGCTAACCCTCGAAAATTATCTATTTGGTGAGAGTGCAGTCTTAATGATACTGGCTCCGTATCATGGATTGTTTGAGTTATTACTGTACCCCATCATTGCTACCAGTCTGATTGTTTGGCTTTTGGAAGTCGAACGCATGAGAAGGCAACAGTCATTTGAAAAACTTCAGAACCTGAATCAAACAGATGGACTGACTGGATTGCCCAGCCAAAGTGCTTTACACAAGCATTTGCAGACCTGGCAACAAGTTGCACAACCGGAAGACCGCCTGACTTTAACCTTGCTGGGTATAGATCAGATGCAAAGATTCAATGATGCTGAAGGGATTAAAAAAGGTGATGAAATCATCATCACCCTGGCGAAACGACTGGAATTTTTGTGTATTGGTGGGTTCCGGTTTTTTGGTCGATTATATGGTGATGTTTTTGTTATTATTTCCAGTGGTTTTGGCGATGAACAATTGAAAAAAGCAAAAAAAATACGCCACTCATTTTCCCGCGCTTTAAAAATAAAAAACAACACCTATTATCTTGAAACGAGTGCTGGAAGTACCGAAGTCAAACCCGATATGGATATAGAAATCACATTACACCAGGCCAGCCAAGCCCTTCAACTCGCAAAACAATCCGGGGGCAAACAACACCAACTGTATCAACCGGGTTTACGCCTCTCATTGAATACAGATTTGATTTTTGAAAATGAACTGAGGGCGGCTTTCAAAAGAGAACAATTTGAAATTTACTACCAACCCATTTGGTCTTCTGAAAATACCATCGCTTGTTTTGAAGCCTTGATACGTTGGAACCACCCCAAGAAAGGGCTATTGACGCCGAATGCTTTTTTGACACTGGTTCAGGAATTGGGATTGATGATTGAACTGGATTATTGGGTGTGTCAACAAGCCATCAAACAAATTCGATCCTGGCAGTTCATCAATCCAACTTCCGCCAAAGTATCTGTTAATTTTTCAGCTGAAACTGTTCAAAACGGGCATCTGGTTCAATTCATCGAAAATTGCCTCACTACTGAGAAAGTCCATGCTGAAAATCTTACCCTGGAAGTCACTGAAAACACCGCAATGCATAACATTGAAAGTGGCCAAAGCACTTTGACTGAATTGAAAAAATTGGGAGTACAGGTCGCCATTGACGACTTTGGAACTGGTTACTCATCACTGAATTACCTCAAGGCATTTCCTTCTGATGTGATCAAGTTTGACCGATCTTTCGTTTCTGACAGGAAAAATCAGCAAATAAATATAGAAATTCTGAAATCACTGGTGCCATTATGTCACAGGCTCGACAAAAAAGTTGTCATTGAAGGTATTGAAAACAAAGCGCAATTTGAGACCATGCAAACGCTTGGTATCAATGCTTTTCAGGGTTACTACCTCAGTTACCCCATCACTGCCAGAGAAGCGCAAAAATTACTGATCATGAGTAAACGCAGCAAGAATTTTAAAAAGCGTGCTCATTAGAACGCAACTTGTAGTATCTGCAAAAGGCCAGGATGGACTTTTTCAGGAACAACTATTTATTCTAAACGAACGCGCCCACC
Organism: Gammaproteobacteria bacterium; assembly: GCA_030426705.1. GTDB lineage: Bacteria > Pseudomonadota > Gammaproteobacteria > Xanthomonadales > Marinicellaceae > Marinicella. Next base: position 14,759 of record JAUHXW010000011.1, on the reverse strand, counting down.
AAACCAGGTCACCATAAACAAGGCCACTAAAGAGGAAAAAAAGAAGCCTAAAACCACAGGAAAGACTGTGGTATCCAACTGTTGTGAAATCAGTATCCCCAACGCTGAAGCCAATAAGGCTGAAACCACGCCGATGACTGAAGCACCCATACCTGCATGAGCCCCCAGCGGATACATGGCGATTGCCATCAGATTTCCATAAGCCATACCAATACAAAGATTAATGACCACCATCATGAGAATCATAAACCAAAGTGGTGGTATTCCATGATAAACCATGGTCACAAGCAAGAAGATCAGGTTACCGCATACCATGATAATTATGGCCCATCTGGTTACAAGCAAAGCACCAAATTTCATTACTATTTTGGCATTCAAGAATGCGGCCACCCCAAAAAACAAAGCAATCACACCAAAAATATAAGGAAATCTGTTCGGCACTGTTCAAATAAGCCATAAAACCACTAAAAATAATGCCACTAACCACCGCAAAAGCCATCGATACCGGCTCTCTGATGACTCTGATAAAAGCCAGTTTGATGCGTTTCAGTTTTAAAGGACGTTTGTTTTTGACATCCAGCGACTCGGGCAACCTCAACAATGTCCAAATCAATATCACAAAACCAAAACCTACGTAGACATAAAGAATGCTTTGCCAAGCACTTATACTCATAATGAAATAACCCACACTAGGAGCAAGCACAGGGACCAGAATAAAAATCATCATCACCAATGAAGTAACTTTGGCCATCTCATTGCCTGCATAAAAATCCCGGGTTATGGTATTGACCATGATTCTGCAAGCGGCTGCACCTACACCTTGCAAAGCTCGTGCACCAAGAAACCAAAAATATGACTCAGCAAATAGACACATCAGCGATGCCGCGGTATAAAGCAACAAGCCAAACAGCAAGACAGGTCGACGACCCACACTGTCTGCAATGGGCCCATAAAATATTTGAGCAACAGCAAATCCCAGCATATAGGCAGTGATAATCCATTGCTGAAGATTTGCTTCATTCATACCAAAAGATTGTAAAATCAAGGGCATGGCTGGTAATTGCAAATCTATAGTCAATGCACCAATTGAAGTGAACATGGCCAATAAAAAAACCAATTCAAGGGGGTTGGATTGAGGTGATATATACCACTTTTTCATTCAGCAAAGATAAATTGTAACGTTCATTCAGAAATCGGTAGAGACTACCATGCAATTACGCCCCCTGTCTTTAGCCACATAAAGTGCCTTGTCAGCTTGTGAAATCGCCCTGTTCCACCTATGATCGCTGCTGTCCTTGATGATGCTGACACCAATGGAAGCCTGTAAACTAAACCGATGCACGCCATGTATGACTTCCGTTTTGGCAATGGCTTTTAACAATTCATCAGCAAATGTATCCAAATCGGCATGCGCTATATCCTGAGTAATTAATAAAAATTCCTCACCACCCCATCGACCTAAACAGCGATCCTGGTTTTTGAATTTTTGTAAAGTATCAGCCAAAGTAGCTAATGCCGTATCCCCGACATCATGACCAATATCATCATTAACCCTTCTGAAATTATCAATATCAATCAACCATAAATACCTTTGAAACGGTGCTTCCGGAAATTTATGGTTTTGATTCCAAATGGCAATGCCTCTTCGGTTCTTGGTGTTGGTCAATGGGTCAGTTGTGGTTAGTCTGATTAATTGTTTTTTCGAATGCTGCTGCCAAAACACAATCATCAATAAAATCACCGACAAAAATACTATGGTTATGATCATTAATGTTTGTTGATAAGCAGACTTCGTCAAAACCATTTCATTTTCTTGGTTTTGCGCCTTTAACACAGCCATTTCTTCGCTTTGCTGTAAGTCATCAAGCCTTGCTTGCATTTGGGCCATGGATTTGCGATTAAAACTGTCCTGAAACTTTTGCTCAAGTGCTTTGGCTGCCTTATAAATTTCTATGGCTTGTTCCGGTTTATCAAGCCGTTCATATAATGTGGCCAGCACATTCAAAGGATTGGTAGAAGATGTCAGTAACTGCTGCCCTTCATCAGAAAAATAATAACTTTTAGCACGGTCTGCGATTTCTAGTTTGCCTTCAGCTTGGCCATTTTTGACCGCTTGCAACGCCTTAAAAACTGCAAAACTGTAATAAGTCAAATTGGTTTCAGGGTTTTCCCCTTGTAGCGCCTCAATTTTTTCAATGTAAGATTGAGTCTCGGCTTTGTGTTCGAGACCCGCATGAACAGTTGCCAAGCCAAAATAAACCTGTATCACTCTTTGGGTAGGCCAGTGCTCATTGATCTGCGCTTCCACCTGTTGATAAATATCAAGCGCTTCTTGATACCTGCTCTGACCATTTAAAGTAGCAGCTAAGTTAAACAAAACAGGCGCGTGGTAGCGAAAATCTCCGAGCTCTTCCATCAACTCTAATGCCAGGTAGTAACTGTTAATCGCTTTTTCATGTGCTTTCAATTCCGAGTTAAGCACACCCAAATTAACCAACAATGGGATTTGCTCTGTCTGCAAACCGAGCTTCTGAGCCAACTGCATGGCTGATTGATAATTCTCAGTGGCATTGATGCGGTCGCCCAATCGATGAAAAATACTGCCCGCTCTTCTTTGCAAATTAACCCGATGGTCGGTCTCATTTAAACCTGAAGCCAACTTTTCTAATTGGAAAGCACTTTGCCGAGACTGGTCAAACTGATCAAGAACTGCATATGACCATCCCATGCACCCCAGGGCAAGTCCATAATTAACGGGATTATTCAGTTTGTCTATTTTTTCGATGATGGATTTGGCAAGATTTACGGCCTCCTTCGGCTTGTCGTCCTCTAATGATTGACATTGTTCGATTAACTGGGATATTGAAGGTTCTGTAGCCGCAAGAGATTGGCTGCCCATTAAAAAGAGCACAACAAAGCAACAACACAACAATTGTGAAAATCTGTATGCCAATTGCCAGTTTTTAATCAAACCCCATTCCCCATAAATTGTAAAAAGGTATGCCCTTGGGGCTTCATTCACTTTTGTTCCCGACTAAAGTGAAAGCGACCGCAGCGGGCATGGCTTATAACTTCGCGCTCTTCGCCTCTGATTCGCTATCGCTCACCAACCGGCTCGGCGGGTCGAGCTGCTCAGCAGCTCTCCTTTGTATCAATACATGCTTTTGTATCAATACATGCTAAAGAATGCCTGACAAAAATTCAATCAAATTCCTTGAGCAAAATAGAAAACGAACATTCAGTGCTAAAGATTTCGCTATCGCTCACGGCTTATCGCTCATTGCATCAAGGCTTCTTTGCTTCGCAAAACCGCCTTAACTCCATTCACGCGCTACGGCATTCAAACACTTCTTCTTTTGCTTCGCAAAAATCGAAATGTATTCATTGCCTGCGCTGCCTAACCGGCTCGGTGGGTCGAGCTGCTCAGCAGCTCTCCGTGGCACATTTTAAACTTTTTATCTTTGATCACGAATCAAGCAAAGGTCTCTTCTATTCAGAACAACAATCAGTAGTTGGCTTGTTGCGGAACAATGGTTTAACCGAATAGATAAACAACACCACAAAACTTAACAATTGTAACCAAAAGGGTAACATTTCATGAGCGTGACTGGCACTGGCATGAACATTGAAATAATCAGCAAAGACATTGGCCACAACACCCATCAGTAAGGCGCTGAATATGATACCGGATAAGTACAACCACATGGTGCGCAAACCCATTTGTTCTTTGACCACGCCCAAAGTTGCCATATTGGTGGCAGGCCCTGCTAACAAATAAACCAATACCGCACCTGGTGAAATTCCTGCCATCAGAAAACCTGCCGCAATTGGTGTGGAACCGGTGGCACAAACATACATCGGGATGCCCACAAACAGCATCACCACCATCGCCATCCAGCTGTCACCCCATCGCAACAACCAATCTTCTGGCACAAAGGCTTGCACAGCCGCAGCAAACAACAGACCAATCACCAACCATTTCAAAATACTTTGCAACAAATCATCAAAAGCATAATGAACCCCTTCAATGGCTTCGGCGAAAACCGATGATTTTTGTACAGACGCTTTCTCTTTTGCTTCACCGCCGCCACAACAAGATTTAACCGGCTCGGTTTTGACCACATTGTCCTTATCGAAAAACAACACCAACAAGCCAGTTAACATAGCAGAAAACAAAGCAGCAAATGGCCTAATGATGGCCATAAAAGGACCCAACATGGCATAACTGATGCTGATGGAGTCCACTCCGGTTTCCGGAGTTGAAACCAAAAAAGAAGTGGTGGCCGGCTTTGATGCACCAGCCTGCCTTAAACCCATGGCCGCCGGAATCACGCCACAAGAACATAAGGGCAATGGTGCGCCCAGAATGGCTGCTTTAACAATTGAACCCAAACCCGGTTTGGTCAGGTGCTTATGCAAAAAAGCCGTTGGAATTAAACTTTTGAATAAGCCACCTATGACCAAACCCAGCACCAACCAGGGTGCTGCATCTAAAGTCAAAACCCATAAAGCATCAAAATATGCAATTAACCAAGACATCTTATTGTGTAACTTATGTAACTCTATCGACATTATACCGACAAATCTACTAAACAAATCAAATCCCTGTGTAAAAAATATTTGACATTGTAGACATGTCATGCATAATAGACATCATGTCCAATATTTTTTACATTAAATTATGAATCAATTATCTTTCCAAGAAAAAAGTTTATGGGTTTGCCTGATCGCAGAAATAACCATATACAGCCTCTATTATCTGAATGTGCTTCCACCAGTGAATGGCAATATGGAATCACCCCACATCATTCAATATTTCAAATACATGGGTTTATTGGTTACTTTCATCGTAATTGGACAAGTGGCCATTGCCATTAAATACAAAGAAGACACCGTAGATGAAAGGCAACGCTTGATTGAAATGAAAGCGGATAGGATCAGCTCCTATATTCTACACATTGGTATATTTGCAGCCATTGTTGTGGCCATGACAGTGCCAGGTAACTTCTGGTTTATCCACACCATCAATGGTGTTGCCATTTTTGCAGAGGTACTTAATCAAATTCAACAATTGCGCGCTTTCCGCCGGGGGTTCTGATGGGCAATTCAAACAAAATCAACAATCACATCAGAACCTTGCGATTTCATTGTGGTGAAATGACACAACAACAATTGGCTGACATGGTTGGCGTAACCCGCCAAACCATCAACGCCATTGAGCACAATAAATATTCACCATCTTTAGAAGTGGCTTTTAAAATAGCAGTGGCTTTTGACAAACCTATTACGGAGGTTTTTACCTATGAGGCGCTCTAATAAACAGTTTTTGGCAGTGGCCATCGCCTTATGTATTATCAATGTTTTATTAAAGCTTTAAGAAACCTTTGATTGGTTAGGATTATTGATTAAAAGCGGTTACCATCACTACAGATGCCAAAGCCAATACCACTAAAATCAAACCGATGATGACAGGTTTTGCACTCATGCTTCTTTTTGGCACTTCAACTTGCACATCAACATCGGGGGTCACGTAAACATCCATAAAGGTGTCCCACATCGATGCTTTGATGACATTGTGTTCTTGTAAAGGCAGTTTCAGCTGTTTTTTTCGGAATAAAGTCTGGGTGATTTCAACCTCAACGATACCTGAAACCTTTTCGGTTCCAGCAGGTTCCGCGTCAAACTCATAAGTCATCGGCACACTGCTGAATTTGCGACTGAAAACCTTTAGCCGTTGACCTGCTTTAACTGATAGGGTTAACTTCGCCATAAAAGTCACACATCTTGAACAATCACCACTTCTTCGTAAAAAGTGATGTTGTGTTGAGCGCACAGTGATTTGATTTGCTCCAAGGTGATGCCTATGAGTTTTACGGGCTCGCCCGAGCGCAGGAAAATCACAGGGAAAGTTTTGCCTTGCTGGTTCCACATTTCAGCTTTCTCGATGTCATGCCAGGGATAGTTCAACACGGTTCTGTCCACTTGAGAATAACTGGCAAAGCCAAAAGGGGTGACAAAAGTTTTCGGGTTTTTGTTGGGAAAAAACTTTAATTTAATCATGTTGATGATCAGCATCACCGGAATCAGGATAATCATCAATATCAGGATTGGAATCATCACCAACATGATCAGAATAAACACCACCCAACTGAGCGGGCTGCGGTTATTGGGCATGTTACTGAGGATGATTTGCGCTAATTTCATCTGTTATCCTGTACCTAACAACGCTTTGGTTTCCAAAAACTCCTCAAAACCCTGCGGCCCTCGTTCTCGGCCATTGCCTGAATGTTTATAACCGCCAAACGGCGCGGTGCGATCCATTTGCGCACCATTGAGGTGAATCATGCCGGCACGCAATTGCCCGGCCACTTTATTGACACGGTCTTGGTCTGCACCAGAAACATAACCTGATAAACCATAATCATTGTCATTGGCCATTTGAATCGCTTCATCATCCGAGTCATAGGCAATCAGACACAAAACCGGGCCAAATATTTCATTGCGCGCTATGTTCATGTCATTGCTGACTGCAGTAAACGCCGTTGGTTTAACGTAATAACCCACATCCAGTCCTTCAGGTTTGCCCAAACCACCGGTCAACACTTGGGCACCTTCTTCGATGCCTTGCTGTATCAGGTTTTGGATCCTGTCCCATTGCAGTTTTGATACCACTGGACCAGCAAACGTGTTGTCATCTTCTGGGGCTCCTACAGTAATTTTTTGCATGGTTTTGGCAACAATCTGTTCAGCTTCGGCCAATCGTTTTTTCGGCACAAACATGCGAGAGGGTGCATTACAGTTTTGCCCGCTGTTGACGCACATGGTTTTAACACCGCCAGCGACTGCTTTGGCAAAAGCTGCTTCGGACAAATCATCCAGGATGATGTTGGCCGATTTACCACCCAATTCCTGAGTCACCCGTTTGATACCTGGTGCGGCATCTTGTGCTACCGCAATGCCCGCCCGGGTTGAACCAGTAAACGAAACCATGTGAATATCTGGGTGTTTTGAAATGGCAGAACCCACAGTCGGCCCGTCACCATTGACCATATTAACCACACCTTTGGGTACACCGGCATCATGCAACACTTGCATCAACAAATAAGCCGAAAATGGCGCCACTTCTGAGGGTTTCCACACCACGGTACACCCAGTCGCCAATGCGGGCGCCAATTTACAGCCAATTTGATTGACCGGCCAATTCCACGGTGTGATAAACCCACAAACACCAATCGGTTCCTTGTGAATCAACGCCGTATCTTGCTGAAATTCGAAATCAAATTCTTCCAAAACTTTAATGGCCGATTTGAAATGCAAATAACCCGATGCCGCCTGATTGGACTCACTGAGCCATTTGGGTGCGCCCATTTCTTCAGTGATGGCTGCGGCTATATCAGCCGACCTTTTCTTGTATTCAGCACAAATGGCATTAAGCAAATCAAGGCGTTCCTGCCTGGTGGTTTGTGAAAATGATTGAAAAGCTTCGCTGGCGGCCTGAACCGCCGAATCCACATCTGCAGCATTTCCCAATGAAATTTGTCCAGCCACTTGTTCGTTGGCTGGATTGATGACATCGAGTCGCTCTCTGCCAGCAGGCACAACCCACTCACCGTTGATGTAAAAATTGATGTAATCGCGCATGTGTTTTAAGATGAAAGAATAGAATTCCTACATGGTATCAAAAAGTCTGTATTCAAGCCGTGAATCATTTTATCAAACACAATCACACCACGCATACACAATCCTTTTTGGCTGAAGCCCAAGGATTGGAGCTCTTGCAACAATGGGTCGATAAAACACAGGCTCAAATTAAACTGCCCAAAGTGATTGAAGTCAGTGAGCAACAGCTGATTTTAACTCACATCAACGCCACCCACCCTACTCCTTCTTTACAACAACAGTTAGGTAAAGAACTGGCAAAGCTGCATTCTGCTGAGCATTCATTCTGCGGGCTTGAAAACGATAATTTTATAGGCCTCAATCCACAAAAAAACTGCATCAGCCACAACTGGGGCGAATTCTTTTGGCAGTACCGACTGAAGTGCCAGGTGGAATTAATAGAAGACAGCCCTATCCAACAACGCTTTTCTGACATATTGCATTCAGCTCAAGTCAATTTGACTGACTGGCTGAATCAAAACTGTAAGCATTTCAGTCTATTGCATGGTGATTTATGGTCAGGAAATGTGATGTTTGATCAAGCGCATGTCTGGTTGATTGATCCGGCAGTTTATTTTGGTGACAGCGAGGCTGATATCGCCATTACCGAACTGTTTGGTGGTTTTTCACAGACATTTTATGCAGCCTACCAATCAATCAAACCGCTGTCACCAGTCTATCCGGTCAAAAGAAACATTTACAACCTTTACCACTACCTGAATCATTACAACCTGTTTGGCATCAGTTATCTATCAGCCTGCCAGCGTGCGTTCAGCACCATTCAACAGGATTTTACCTAACTGGCCTCAGCGACTGGCTTCATTCCAAACCATTTTCTGACCCTGACAATGGCATCTTCAAGCAGCAAATAATTCACCGGAATCAGAAACAAGGTCATAAAAGTAGCCAGCATGATACCAAATCCCAGCGAAACCGCCATTGGTATCAAAAATTGTGCTTGCGTACTTTTCTCAAAAATTAACGGCATCAAACCCACAAAAGTAGTCAAAGAAGTCAACAGTACCGGCCTGAATCTAACCATGCCAGCACGGGTCACCGCTTCCAATAATGCCATGCCCTGCTGACGTCGTTTGTTGATGTAATCAACCAGCACCAAAGAATCATTGACCACCACACCCGTTAGCGCCAACATGCCCATCAAACTCAAAATAGTCAAATTCATACCCATAATCCAATGTCCGACAATGGCACCCGCCGGGCTGAAAGGAATGATAGACATGACAATGAATGGTTGCACGTATGATTTAAAAGGAATTGCCAACAGCGCATAAATCACAAACAACACCGCGATTAAACCATAAAACAGGGTACCAAAGGATTCACGCTGTTCCTCAGCTTCGCCACCAAATTCGTAGGATACGCCGGTAACCGGTCCAATCAATTGATCCAGAAAAGCCGCCATTTCGGCATTCACCGCAGTCATATTAATGCTTTGTTTATTGACATCAGCAGTCACATTAACTGTTCTTTTTCTGTCCAGACGATTGATAACTGATGGGCTTTTACCCGAAATCACCTGAGCGACTTCATTAAAAGGCACCTGCACGCCATCAGGCGATGTGATGATTAAATTTTCCAACGTATTCAATGTGCTGCGCTCATTGATGGTATACCGCAGCATGACTCTGATGTCATCACGGCCGCGTTGAATCCTTTGTACCTGCGCGCCGAAAAACACCTGCCTGACCTGTCTGGCAAGGCTGCTGAGACTGATTCCCAGTGCCTGACCTTGTGGTGTTAATTCGAGTTCCAATTGATTCTTACCATTGGATAAGGAATCACTGATGTCAAACACATCCGGATATTGCTGTAATTGGACTTTCACCTGATTGGCCAACCGTTGTAATTCATCCAGATCCTGACCACTGAGTCGAATGTCTATTGGGTTGCTCGAACGTCCGATTTCAGCCCGATAGTTAATCTCTTCGGCACCTGGAATGGGACCAATCAACTCTCGCCACTCCTGCACCAGAGCCGCCCCAGTCAATGATGATTGGCGCTTCTCAGGTGGTACCATTTGAAACATCACCCGTCCCAAATGTGACTGCCCACTGCCCGAACCTCCAGCTGAACCCGAACTGGACATGATGCTCAGTATCAATTCTTCTCCAGTGTTTTCATCGCGGTATTTGTCTTTTAAAATTTGCGCTTTATCAGTAATCAACTGCACATACTTATCGGTGATTTCAAAAGGTGTACCGATGGGCATCACCAAAGTAGCCCTGGCAATCTCACTGGGCACCCTTGGGAAAAAGATAAAACGTGTCCAGCCACTGAAAACAGTTGAATAGACCATCACAATCAAGCATAAAAATGTCATAAAGGTCAACGCTTTGTGTTTGAGCGCTTTTACCAACATCGGTTGATAGTATTTAGTAACAAATCGCTCCAGACCTTTGGAAAACTTATTCTGAAACCGACTGAAAGCACCCGGTTCCTTGTCTGATTTTTTCATGTATTTCAAATGAGCCGGTAACACAAATTTGGATTCAATCAGTGAAAACAACAACACTGGAATCACCACGAATGGCATTTGCTTGAAAAACACACTGCGCCCACCTTCAATCAAGGCCAGTGGCACAAAAGCTGCAACTGTGGTCAAAATACCGAAGGTCACCGGGGTAGCTACTTCCTGGGTCCCTTCGATGGCTGCCCGCAGTCCGTCACCATGGCGTTCCATGTGCGAATGAATATTCTCACCGGTCACAATCGCATCATCCACCACAATCCCAAGCACCAGAATAAAGGCAAACAAGCTGACAATATTGATGGTGATATCAAACAGTGGCAACAAAGACATGGCACCCATGAAAGAAACCGGAATCCCAATCACCACCCAAAAAGCCACTTTGGGACGCAAAAACAGGGTCAACAGTAACAGCACCAACAAACCACCCTGGATGGCACTGTTGACTAAGGTATTGAGGCGATTTTTGACAATTTGTGAACGGTCACGCCAGTAATCCAGTTGAATACTTTGCGGCATACTGGCCTGTTTTTGACTGATGTATGATTTGACTTTATCTGCCACATCAATGGCATTTTGCTTGCCGACACTATAAACCTCAACTTCCATGGCTCTTTGACCATTGAAACGGTTCAAAATGGCCTGCTCTTCAAAACCATCACTGATGGTCGCTATATCACCAAGTTTCAGCAACGAACCATCGGCGCTGCTGCTGATAATGATGTCAGCGAATTGTTGTTGCTGGTAGGCTTGTCCCTGGGTTCTGATCAGCACATCACCACCACTGGTTTTGATGTTACCAGCGGATAAATCCAACGAATTACTGCTGATGGCGGTAGCAATCTGGTCAATACTGATGCCATATTCACGCAAGGTATCCTGTGTGACCTCAATGGCTATTTCAAACGGCCTGACATTCTCCAAAAATACTTGCGTGATGCCATCAATCGAAATGATGTCATCCCTGACCTGCTCACTGACTTGTCGCAACTCTGTTTCGGTCACATCACCAAACACCACCACAGAAATGACTTCCCGCCGGCGAGTGGACTTGCTGACCAATGGTTTTTCTGCATCCACAGGTAATGTATTGATGCCATCGACCCGGTTCTTGATTTCATTCAACAAAACCTGGGCATCATAACCGGTAGACAACTCCACTGACACTTGTGAACTGCCTTCGCTTGATCTTGAGCTGATGGTTTCTATGCCTTCGAGGTCACTGATGGATTCTTCAACACGAATGGTGATACCCTGTTCAGTTTCCGAAGGTGTTGAACCCGGTAAACTGGTACTGATATTGACCACATCCAGTTCAATGGAAGGAAACACCTCCAGAGGAATGCGGGTATTGATGGAAAGCAGGCCAATAAAAACAATGGTCAGCATCAATAAATTGGCTGCCACGTGGTTTTGGGCAAACCAGCTGATATACCCCCCTTTCACGATGCGTCACCTTCGGCATTGTGTGAAGCTGATTCATCACCATGACTTAAACCCTGATTGCTATCAGGCATGATTTCAACGGCCGTCCCTGAAACCACATCGCCCAAAGGAGTCACACTGATCATTTGTCCAGCAGCAAAATCATTGTCCACCACAACCACCTCATCATCCTGCCACAAAGCAGTGATGTATTTGCGTTGCAGCACACCCACATCAACCACATTGACATAGTTCGAGGAATAGACAGCTATCCTTGGTAACACCACCACATCGGACAATATCCGGCCTTCAATCTTTGCATTGACAAATTGACCAATTTTTAACGGCGGCGTGTTGTCTGCCCTGAACTTGTAAGGATCGCTCACTTCAGCAACCACATACAGTTGCCTTGTTGCTGTATCAATGGTACCTTCAACCCTGACCAATTCGCCTTCCCAGCTGTGGGTCTTATTAGCAACCTGCGCCATGAGATTAACCCGCGGATGTGGCATTTCATCCAATAAATCCACATCTCTGTAAGTTTCCGGCAGATCCAGATGTACCAGGTCGCTTTGCTTTAATGGCAAACGCACTTCAACCGCATCAACCGCATAGATTGAACCCAGGGTTGTACCATTACTCACCACCTGCCCCACATTGACATCCAGACTGAGCACTCGACCGGCAAAAGGTGCCACAACTTGGGTTCGCTTCAAATTAATTTCGGCTTGCTGCACTTTGGCCTGGCTGGCTTCGAGGTTGGACAATGATGAATTGAGTTGTGGTTCACGAGCCACCAAGGCGGGTGGTTTATTGGTGTTACCTAACTTTCTCCAGTCTTTTAACGCCTGTTCAGACTGTGCTTTTTCATCCTGATAGTTATATTCGGCTAATTTTAATTCAGCACGCGCAATGGTCAACTGCGCCTGATAATCGGTATCGTCAATTTCCAGCAATACATCGCCCTGTTCAAAGAATGCACCATCACGGAACTTGTCACTGACAAACATCACCTGACCAGCCACTTGTGCAATCACCAAACTTTGGGTTTTGGGTTTAACCATACCAAATGATGTAACCCATACCTGATAATCCTCAGCCTGAGGATCAAGCACTTCAGTACGTAATAAATGCGGCGGCGCACCATCAAACTTGCGCGCCACCGGCTTATTGGTAAAAATAAGCCAAACAACCACTGCAGTTACAGCAATCACAATCAAGGGTAATGGAATTATATTTTTTTTCATCGCAACGGAATGTTCCTACATTTATATGGTGAGCACAAAAAGGCCTCAGAAACCCATGACTCATAGAGTCAGGGCTTATAGTAGATTTACATTGTGCAAAAAATGTGAAAAAACACAAGCATCTGCAAGAGAGTTGATGGTGAACGTTAAAAACTCCTGCAAATGATCATCAACCATCATGCCCCGACTGGCGGCACGTTTAACCCGGAAAATGTGTGGTTGATTGATCCAGCAGTGTATTTTGGTGACAGCGAAGCTAATATTACCATGACTGAGTAGAGCTGCTCAGCAGCTCTCCATTGCTTGCGAAACAGCAATCAACTTAATTAAGACACAATTTGCCTGATGGCCTTTCAATCTTTAAACCGACTGAAAAAACCGCCTTCTTTCTGTGAACCTGCTTTTTGAAACGATTTATAGTTTTCAAAAATGTGAAATTGTGCCACGGTATCCCAGGCAATATGGGTTTCAACTTGGCTGAGCCAATTGTGTGCACCCATGATGTCCTTGGGTTGAAACCCACTGACAAAGACTTTGCCTTCAATGTGATTGATATTTTTCACTGTCATCGTGGTAGGATACTGAACATCACCACCAGCGTGGTAAACCAATATAAACTTGCCAATTAAATCTTCTAAATGCATCACTTTATTCTATGCTTACCAGTTGTGTCATTCTAGCTGTCGGTCATCTCTGACATCACCGATGTGATAATAAGCAACTACTGACGTTATCAAACCATTTTTACAATAATGCCACTCACTCACATCAAGCGAAAATTCTCCTTGCACAGCTGTGTAGCGCACACAGGCTCGATCATGCTCAGCAATCACGTCATGGATCACAAATTCATACCCTAAAAATTTGTCTTTGTTGGCTTGCACCAGATCAAGGTAAGCTGACTTGCCCTCAATCGTTCCAAATGGACTGGTGTGGCTGAAATTATCTGCAATGGGCAAGTTCATAAAATCACCAATGGTCCATTTGTCAAACCAAAGCTCAACCAACAGCTTTGCGGTCAATTCCTTACTCATTGTTATCACTGTTCTGCAAATGTTCATCAACCACCATGCCACGACTGGTAGCCCGCTTAATCCAGCGCTCTCGGGCATAAGCCTGCATGTCCTGTACCTGATCCAGCTCATCCACAATTTCAAGACCGATCAGGGTCTCCATCACATCTTCCAAAGTCACCAAACCTGACACATCACCATATTCTGTCACGACCAAGGCAATGTGCTGACTGTCGTTCATCAATGATTCCATCAACATCGGTAAAGCCATGTCTTCAATCACTACATGCAAATCACGCTTTAAATCTTTCAGTTGTACTTGTTGAGCCTTGGTTTGAGCTGCCAGAATGTCTGATTTCAACACAAAACCGTCGCTATCATCCAATTCCTCATCAAAAACCGGAAAACGCGAGAATTTGGCATCAGCCACCGTAATGCAGACATCACTGACCGATAAATCCTGTTGAAAACTGGTGACCACACTGCGAGGTGTCATGATGTCTTTGGCCTTCAATGATTTCAATTTGAACAAATTATTAATGATCCGCGACTCATGTTTGTCAATCAAACCAGTGCGTTCACCCAGACCTGCCATGGCCAGAAATTCATCCCTGTTGAACATATGATGTTTTTTCCCCCTTGAAATCAGCTTGGTAATCATCTCTGAAAAAACAATCAAAGGATAAAGCAACCGAATTAACCAATGAATAAAGGCAATGACCGCAGTGGTTAATGACTTCCAATAAACGGCTCCAATGGTTTTAGGAATGATTTCAGAAAACACCAGTATTAACACTGTAAAGGCGGCTGAAAACACACCAAACCAGACATCACCAAATACTTTAGTCGCCTCGGCGCCCGCACCAATCGCACCAACAGTATGGGCTATGGTATTTAAAGTCAAAATAGCAGCCAGTGAACGATCTA
>JAUHXW010000010.1 GCA_030426705.1 Gammaproteobacteria bacterium | reverse complement strand
CCATATACTCAGGGTCATACTCATCAAGCATCCGCTGCAACATATTGGTCACCCCATACATCACCCCAGTCGGATGCCCATCCTTACTCGCCAAACGCCGCAAATTCGGCACAAAAAATGCCCGAAACAAATAGGAAGAACCATCGACCAGATAAAGGGTTTTGTTCATAAGGAAACCAAAGGATGAAAACACTCCATTTTAGACCGAAAGCCAACGAACTTCACGGATCAATTCTTTCTACTCAGCAAAATACAAAACTTCATCACAGGCATTGAAGATGTAAACCACCCTCCTGAAGTGCAAATTCACCCAAATTAAATCAAACACCCATCGAAGAAAACAAGCCATCAACACTTAAACGGCCCATCAATCTCCGGCTGCAAAGGCAGCCGCTCCTTCAACCATTTATACTGCTCCGATTGTTTCTCCTCATCACTGGTCACATGATCTAAAAAACCAGGGTGTTGAAACCATTTGTGGTAGTGAATGTGTACTAAGTCACCCAATGGGGTTTCTTCTCCCTTTTTTTGTAAAAATGGGTGAAATGGTACTGGATAATTAATCGCTTTTGGAAAGTACCTCACTTTCTCAGGATGTCTGGCTGTTGTAATAGATAAAACCAGCTGCTCAAAAAAACCAAAATTAGTGCCATCTCGGCCAACAAAATCTGGTCTAATTTCGGACTCCATTAATTTTTCAAAGTCGAAAAACCATTGGGTGAAAAATCCTGGTATATTATTAACCAGTACAAATCCCGAATTGTGATATGGTCGGATTGTTTCTGTTCGAACTGTTGTTTCAATTGAAGGTTCTGGTAATGGCAATTCAAACAAGTTAAACATATCAACCCAGAAGGAATCGTTGACATCCTCGGGCCCTTTAGATCCTACTCCTTTGTTATCAGCAGGAGAAACAAACACGGTTTTGTTTTCAATGACGTTTTCTGGCAAGCATTCCAGAAAAACCGTATCTGTATCCGTTAATAACACATGATCATAACCACTGTATTGTTGTTCAAAAAATTTACTTGCAAACAACCCATTAGCTAATGGGAAAAAATCATAAGACTGGTTTAAATCCTCATTATGATGAGCTTTTACATGTTGATTCAAATATTTTATTGTTTTGTCTGTAGGCTTACGACCCTTTCTTGGGGAAAAAGTAAAAACATCCACATCTAGTTTTGGCATCAAATACCGGTGTATAGAATCAATCAGCAATCGAGCCTGGAGCTCTAATAACCCAGGTTCAATTATGATTAGAATAGCTAGTTTTTGCATTGTTTTTGAACTCCCAATAAATGATCTAAGGTGATTGATAAACCGGCTTCTAAATCAATTCCAGCCTGCCATTTTAAATCATTTACAGAGGTTTGGTTATTCATTTTAAAAGTTGGATTGTTCTCGGTTGTATGCCGCCTAATTTCTGGCGCTGATGTATCAATGATATTTCGGTACAACAATTTTCGGTGCAACTGATTCACTATTTCTTCAACCGAAGCATGTTCTTCAGAGCACAAGTGATACTTTTTTTGTTCCCCTTTTAGGATGATTTGCAAAAGACCTTTACATGTGTCTTCGACGTGGGTCCAGGTTCTGGTACTACTACCATCACCAAACAAATTGATAGGTTGTTGATGGATGAGATTGTCCACGACAGCAGGAATTAATTTTTCTGCACTTTGCCTTGGCCCATAATTATTCGAACAAACCACGTTAATCAGCTTGGAATCAGTATTTTGGATTGCATCTATAGCAAGATGGGTTTTGGCTTTAGAATGGGCATACGAAGTTAGCGGATTCAATGGTGCATCTAACTCATGTCCTGAAATGGACTCACATTGCCCATAAATTTCATAAGTTGATAAGTTGATTAGTTTTTTCTCCCTTTCGCTGGATGAGTTAGCTGCATACGTGAGAAATTGATCAACCAACTCCATAGTTACTACATGGTTAAAGTGGAGAAAATCAACTTTATCTTGATCCAGAAAAACTGAAGGGTTGATAGCAGCCGCATGAACCAAAAAATCTGGTTGGTACTTGGTTAATTCATAAGTGATGTCGGCATCCCTTAAATTTTTTTTCAAACCCACCAAGTTGGGGTGGCTGTAGTGCAAGGGCCTGTTGTTGTAAATGCCAAGCACAACAAAACCCTCACTTAACAGCAGTTCTGTTAAATGTGATCCAATAAAGCCCGAAGCTCCTGTGATAAGTACTTTATTCATAGATTAATGGCGCCAATGTCATTGATCTTTTGTTGTGACATACTGGAATTGTTGATAAGTGAAATCCTAAGCCTCGTCATTTATTAATGTTCATGAGATTTTAACGGTGATTTTTTAGCTTTCGCATTTGTAAGGCAAATTATAAATCAAATGAGTTGTTTAATTGAGAGTATTCGCCTTTACGTTTATACTCCAACCATTGTAATTCACCTCTTATCCCAATGGATGCTTCAGAGACTAATCACAAATTAAAAAAAACAATAATAACTGGCATACCTAGAAGTGGCACATCATTGCTGACCAAACTGTTGTCAATTCAGCAGCAAACCATATGTTTTAGTGAGCCTGAGTGGTTAAAAACAATCCGGTTCACGGGTCAAAGTTGTCGTGAATTTTCAAGCAGCCTAAACGGTAAACTCAATGAAATTTATTCTGACATTTCTATTGGAAAAGAAATTGAGCTGACGGTCAAACGTGGCACCCAAGAGTTGCCTGACAATTATTTTAATCGTAACCAAAGCGGGTACGACAACGTAAAAGAAACCAAAAGACAGAAATTTAAGTTTAGTAAAGAGCTGAGAATTTGCGTGAAATCAAACACTTTGTTTACAGCCTGTTTGCAAGCCTTGAAGAAATGTGATGAGTTTAATCTGGTGGCAGTTGTTCGCGATCCTGTTTCAGTGCTTATGTCCTGGCGTTCTCTTGACATCCCAGTCAGTAGGGGGCAGGTTAAAATTGCAGAATTGTATTCACAAGAAATCAGAGACCTGGCCAATGAGCAAGACCTGTTGGTAAAGCAAATCAAAATCATGGACTGGTTTTTTAAACAGTACCAAAAACACCAAGTCAAAGTTGTGAAGTATGAGGATATAATCGCTGACCAAAAGAACACCCTTACCAGCATAACTCGGGTAAATCACCCGAACACACTGGGTCTGGAGTCTAAAAATCAAAACACACATTACGACCTCAGTGAACATGAATCAATCCAACAAGCCATCATCAAACATGGGCACCACTACCAAAATCATTATAATTATTGACAAACCATGCAAGCGATTATTCCTGTTTTAAAATTCATTGTACGGTATATGGGCTTTTTGTTACTGATGTGCTTGTGCACTGGATTATGCGTTAATCTTTTGTACCATGCACTCTCTGCTTTACAAATAACACAACATGGGCATTTCGGTGAAGCTGGTTTGGTTTTAGAGTCCTTATGTGTGGTTTTGATTTTCTTGGTTGTTTTAACAGTAAGCCAAAGGGTTTGGCTATCCATATTCATCACTTTGGCCAGCTTTCTATTTTTGATTTATGCCAATTTTCAAAAATCACTGTTTTTGCTGGCACCAATTTACCTAAAAGATTTTAAAAACATCGATCAAGTAATCTTGGTTTGGGACATTTTTAAAACATATATACCTTTACTTATTTTCGTTTTGTGTGGGTTATTCCTGGGTTTCTTTTTGTCTTTAAGATACGAACCCAGAACAAGATCGCTGGTGCAATTCAGAATGGCCAACCTATTGCTAATTCTGACTGTCATCTCAACAACAATTTTTTTCAAAAATGAAATCAAAAATTACCTTCGGTTCAATCACCAAATTAAACTTAACAACAGTCATGCCTTGGTGACCGCTGAAAATTATGGCTATCTTTTTTTTCTTATTAAGGACGCCTTGTACACACCACGCAACCTTGCACTGGATGACTACTCAGCCAGGCGAATTAATGAAATCCAATCCAGAATTAATTACCAAAAGCCAGCTCATATAGCTTCTGAAGAACCAGTTAATTTAATCATTTACATGGTTGAATCTTTCACTGATCCCAGACAAGCCGGCATCAAAACAACCCGGGACGCGATTCCATTTTTTCGCTCATTGCAACAAAACCATTTAGGAGGCATGGTTTTTTCTCCTGTTTTTGGAGGAAATTCAGCCAATGCTGAATTCGAGTTATTAACCGGGTTTTCAATGCATTTTTTTAGAGATGCAACCATCCCCTATATTGACATCGCTGTACAACACTTTCCCAATATTGCTCGTGAATTGGGCTTTCTAGGCTATCAGACTTCAGTTATTCAACCAGTAAGCATGGGGTTCTTTAACTACCAAAACATTTACAAACAAATGGGGTTTGACCAAGTCATTAGTCTTTGGCAACAGCCCGATGTGAAATTAGATGCAGCAGGGCGCTTCCCTGCAGATTTAGAGCTTGTCAAGGAAATCATCAAAGTGAGCCAAAGCAATGACCCCTTCTTCGTCTTTGCTTTTCCTAATTCAACTCACTCCAATTGGAATTACTCAGCCTATGATGACTCGGATTTAGATGTGCTGTTAGACAAGCCACTCAGCTTCCCTGGTGCCATGAAGCAGTTAAAAACTTACATTAACGCCCTAAACACTGCTGACCAGGCCATCGAAGTATTGATTCAACATTTTGCAAAGGTAGATAAGAAGGTGGCCATACTGGTAGTTGGCGATCACCAGCCTGGACTACCTGAGTTCCGAGAGTTATATTTATCTAATAATACAAATTTATCGTTGGACTTCAACACGCGTAAAGAAATGAAACAGGCTCTAAAATCTTTGAAAGACCGTGCCGGTAGTGAACAGTTTCAGGATTATTATTCAGTCCCATTTGTTTTATGGACAAATTTCAGTAATCAAAAACCTATAAGATCTCAATATGGCATGAATAGCCTGGTTTTGACTTTATTTGAAATCATTGGGATAACCCCTCAGTCCCCTTTTTATAACTTCCTTAAGAAATACTCGCAGTCTGTGTCTTACCAGTCATTAATTCAATACAAATACCAGGAAACAGATCAAATGAACGATGACGAATTACAATGGCACAAAGATTTTGAAACCATACAATATGATCTGTTATATGGTGAGGGGTATTTAGAACAGTGAATAGATGGTTGTGGTGGCTGTTGTTTTTATTTCTGGTTAGTTGCACTCCCTCTATGAGCCCAACAGAGTATTCGGATGAATTTAAAAGTTTCACCAAAGACCCAAATCGATATATCGCCCATGCTGGTGGTGTTATTGACGGCATCACTTATACCAACTCTCTTGAATCTCTGAACAACAGTTATCAAAATGGGTTTCGCCTTTTTGAGCTTGACATCTTAGTCACCTCAGATCAACATTTCGTAGCCGTCCACGACTGGAACAGTTGGAAAAAAAACAGTTCATACTCTGGTTCAGTACCTCCTACCAAAGACGCCTTTATGTCACATCGCATATTCGGCTACCTTACCCCCCTTGACATGAAAGCCATCAACCAATGGTTTGAAGCTCATCCAGATGCGATATTGGTAACAGATAAAATAAATAATCCAACTCGCTTCGCTGCAGCATTTATTGATAACAGTCGTTTAAAAATGGAGCTATTTACATGGCAAGCGGTTAATGAAGGACTCAAAACCAACATCAATGCAGTAATGCCTAATGGCCATTTATTGAAAAGCATCAAGGGAGACCCCGTAGATTTTCTATTGAATCAGTCTATCAACGAATTGGTTGTGAGCCGTAAAGTCACTTTAAACAACCCCAACTTGATGGAACGATTGCTAGAAAACGACATCAAAATTTATGCATATAATATAAACAGCAAAGGAGGTAAAGGAGAACAGAAAGTAGCTTGTTTTGAACGTCATCTTATCTATGGAATGTACGCAGATACTTGGGATTTTGAAGCAAACATCAATTGTAACCTATTAACCCCGCATGGTTCTAACAAAGCCAATCAGTCAAAACTGAAACCATAATAATCCTGTAGCACTTGTTTTTGTATGCAAAACAGTTGATTGATGTTTTGTGAAGCCATTTGAGAAGGCCCTTCTTTACGCTGATTACTCTTAGTTGCTTTTAATTCAGCCATAGCTTCAGCTTTAGCAATTGCTGTTAGATTGCGGCGATTAAGCCTTCTCAAATCACTAATAATTACCTTTTTTGATGTCACATTTTTAGTCAACACCGCCTCTTCAGAAATCTTCATTCCCAAGTGTTCTATGACATCAGAGACAATATTTCTGTTATACAGAAATAATTCCACCTGACCTTTACCAATCAAAGCTTCAGAGGACAAAATGAATCCTAGATAATCCAAATGATTGATAAACCACGGATCCTCCAACATGGTCTCGAAAGACCAATCTTGACCATAACACACTGGATGGCTTCTTTGAACATTCTTCAAGTTCTGCAAGTACATACTGTATAAAAACTCTACAGGATCACGTAGTACAAGTATAAACTGCACTAACACCTGCTGACTGATGGCCCTAAACACTGTTTTGATGGCTAAACTAAAGTCCTGCCAATGATTAAATATACCTTCAGTAGAAATGATAACGTGTTTACTTTGATTTAATCTGGCCTGTTCAATGACTTCACCTAAATAGGTCACCAATGCCTCAAAGTCATCATTTTTCATTGCAGTAACCAGCTTCTGATGTTTTGGCTCCGTATCATTTTTTATCGCATCAGGGTACAAGATTGACATGCCATTTAATTGATCTTTCATTTTGTACAATGTTGATTGTAGACTTGAAGATCCTGTTTTAGGGGTTCCACAGTGGAACTTGATACTTTCAATGGTGCTATTTTTTAAACCATCAATTAAAACAGAAAAACGTTGGTCAATGCTGATTTCTGCCAAATCACTTTTCTTATATGCAAAAAAGTTGGCAATCAATTCTTTGTTGATGGTAGTTGACGGTACCAGCCCACCCTTCAATTCTTGCTGCCCGAGCTGACCTGAACTATAGATTTGGTTCTCTTTTTTTGCCAGCGCTTTGAGCACCCACTTTTTATCAGATTCAAGCTTATTTTTTGTCATAAAGTTATATGTAAATATGTCGATGAGTTTCGATTCAGGTGTCCGCCATAGAGTGATTTTGTACAGCAAATCCTCACCGAGAAATCCACGCAATTACAATCTAAGTTACTAGAGTATTTTTATGCAAATTCCTGATGGTGTGATTTGCTATACTATCACAACTATTCTAAGCTGACATTTTATGATTCATATCTTAACCATTCATTGGAAAAGCGACCGGTGGATTGACACCCAACTTAAATATCTGAATCACTTCATCAAACAACCCTTTAAAGTTTATGCTTTTTTGAACGGCATCAAAGATGTTTCGAAACACCAAGAAAAGTTTTTTTATGTGTCAACAGAAGCCATCAAATCCCATCCCAGCAAACTTAACCTATTGGCAGATTTGGCTTGTATGAATGCTGAGTCCTCAAAAGACTATTTGTTGTTTTTAGACGGTGATGCTTTTCCAATCGCATCGCTTGATCCATTTATTGAGAAAACACTTGCAGCTTATCCTCTGGCTGCTGTCCAAAGGAAAGAGAATTACGGTGATCAGCAACCTCACCCATGTTTTTGTATCACTCAAATTGATTATTGGAAGCGTATTAACGGAAACTGGCATATGGGTGATGTGCGATGGAATAACACTCTTGGCAAACCAGTAGGCGACATTGGTGGAATTATGCTCAGAAAATTACAACAACACAACGCATCATGGTTCAAATTACTCAGGTCAAACCAAATAAACACGGATCATCCGGTTTTATTTGGAAAATACCATGACTTGGTATATCACCATGGTGCTGGTTTTAGGAGTCCAGTGATGCGTTCTGACAGTAACCAAGTAAAGTTTTTGAAAACTAAACGTTTGGTGTTTAATATGTTTGCAAAAGTCTTGCCAAAAAAAACGACAATAAAGTACTTTGCACCCTTTCAAAAACTAAAAAAAGAAAACCAGTTATTGAGTGATGAGATGTACAACAAAATTCAAGCAGATTTTAACTTTTATGAGTCACTTTAATTAGTGTCAATTTTAGTATTGAATCTAGTCAATGTTGCTCAATTAATAAACTTTATTAAAAAAATTAAATAAAAAAGTGACCGATATAAGGCATCACTGCCGTTATAATTAAGTGACTATTTATTAAAACGAGGAAAAACAATGAAAACATATATGAAAGTAACGACGCTGGGAGCTTTGTTTTTATCAGCAAACGCTTTTGCTGGAGGCACATGTACAGATGATAATCTAAATGCCTGGGATGCAGTTAACACTGGAGCTAACCCTGCTAACAACGTATCAATTACTGGAACCAACCCTTTGGATGGTGATTGTAGCCTTTCCGTTCCTTTAGAGTTGGGTGGTAAAAGATACGTTCAAGACGACATGGATCAAGAAAACTCTTTCCGCATGAGCTTCAAATTTGACCCTAATAGTTTCCCAATGCCGACAGAAGGTGCTGATCGAAGAATCAAATTGGCTTCTGTACTTTGTGTAGATGGCGGTAATGGTTGTGGGTCTACTCCTAGTGGCACTCCAAACTTCCAAGGTTGGTGGCAAACCAAACTGAGATTGCAGCCTACTGGTTACAAACTGGGTTCTTGGGTTCAACAAGACGATGCAAGCAACACACGAATCAGCCACACTGTAGACGTACTTGATGGTTGCAACACCATTGAAATTCAATTAGTGGCTGGTAATCCAGGTATTTACAGAATGTGGGTTAACAATACCAATGAAGGAGCTCCTGACTTTGAGGTAACTGATGCTGACTTTGACCTGAAGTTTACAGACACAGTCCGTGTTGGTAAAACTGCTTTCGGTTCAGAAATGATTGGTGACACTCCTGGTGCATTCATGTTGGTGGACGATTATGAATCAAGAAGACAAACATTCATTGGCGACTCATGCACACCATAAATTTTTATAAAAACTTTATAAAATAAAACAAAACAACCCAATCAAATGATTGGGTTGTTTTTTTGTATATGAATAAAAGTAATATTTTGGTTGCAGGAAGCCCTTGCAGTGGAAAAACAACCCTAATCAATCAGTTGCACCAAAAAATCACCTCTTTACCAGTTGAAGTAGATATATCAATCTATGAATGTATCAATGCCAACAGTATTAGACAACAGCCAATTTTTCCTCCAAGCCAATTATGTCCATACATCATTCACTATGACAACATGCGACCCTATAAAAGGGGCCAAATTTTCGACCCAAATCTTGACCCTTTTTTGGCATATTTACATAACTCATGCCAATCAAAAAACTGGATTATTATCACCCTCCTCACATCCATGGAAAACTTAAAATCGAGGCTCAATGAACGCTTAAACCGATTAAACAACGATGCTGCGCTGAGCAAATTCAGGTTAGCTAAACTACAAAAAATAAAGACACTTTACAATAACAGAGAACTATATATTGATCAGATGACTCTTTGGCTGGAATACGTGAAGACTTTAAAACATTCCCAACATTTCTATTATGTTGGTAACACTCAACAAAAAGACCACCCGAGATTCTTTACTGTAGACTCGATTGAGCAACAAATTTCTCTTTTGAATGAATGGTTGTGATGAATCCGTGTTCTGCTATACGTTCCGAATCATATGTGCCTGAAATAGATGGATTACGTGCTATTGCTGTTTTAGGTGTACTGTTTTTCCATTTAGGCATGGATCAATTTACCGGAGGTTTTGTAGGAGTTGATGTGTTTTTTGTAATCAGCGGATTTCTGATTACACGGATCATCATCCATCAACAAATATCTGGTTTTTTCACCTTTAGAAACTTTTACTTGCGCAGAGCACGTAGAATTTTGCCAGCTCTGTTGTTTTTACTATTTTTAAATTGGTTGCTGTCCTTTTTACTCTTTACTCCTGAGCTGTTCAAGGAGTCTTCAGAATCAACCATTGCTTCAATTTTCTTTTCCTCAAATATCCTGTTTTACTTACAAAGTGGATATTTTGATACTGACGCCTATTTAAAGCCCTTGCTGCACACATGGTCATTAGGGGTGGAAGAACAGTTTTATTTATTTTGGCCATTGCTGGTTTATTATTTATTTCAAAAGGCCAGCAATACTGTGCTTTTTATCATCTTTGCATCATGCATTGTTGTTTCACAGTACATGGCCACTCATAACGCAGAACTTAGCTTTTTTATCATTGTTTTTAGGGCTCATGAGTTTTTTATTGGTGCTGCATTGTGTCGAATAAAACAGCCCAACCCTGACAAAGTATGGTTACTGGAGTTAATAGCACTTTCTGGCCTATTACTTATGATTTCAGCCATGATGTTATTCAACGAATCTGACACCACATTTCCTGGAATCAATGCTTTAATCCCTTGCTTGGGTGCTGCGATGTGTATTTATGCTTCATCGGCTAAGTTTACCAGCCATATCCTAAACAACCCTCCAATGGTAAAAATAGGGTTAATCAGTTATTCACTTTACCTGATTCATTGGCCATTGATTGTGTATTACCAATACGTTTTCAATGTCACCAATCTGAACCACTATGAAATGCTGACACTCAGCCTACTTTCCGTGATCTTAGCCGTTTTTATGTATCGTTTTGTAGAACAACCATTCCGTATCAGACAACAGTCCAAAACATCCAATGTTAAATTTATCAATGGCATGAGCATATTGATATTATTATTGATTGGATTGACTACTACCGTTATCGTTCAAAATGGATGGTCATGGCGATTCAATAACAAATTAAAGGCTGAAATTGATTCTCATCAAGCACAATACGACCTAAGACAAACTGCTATCAGAGCCCCTTTATGTCACCACAACGATGAGCAACAGTCTTGGGCTGATTTCCAAAATCAATTTGATCAATGTAACCAGATTTTACCCAATTCTGTATTGGTCTTTGGAGACTCTCATGCTGCTGATTTGTGGCTGGGTTTGCATAAGAATTTGCCTGATAGAAACATCATACAAATTACCGGGGCTGCCTGCAGGTACACAAATAAACTCGAACGGTGCGCAGCTTTGTTCTCATTTGTTCAAGATTTGGTACTCACACATCGCAACCAAATTGTTTCGGTAGTTTACACCCAGCGTGGTAAGTTTCTGGATTCGCAAGCAATCAGCCAAACGGCCACGTATTTGGACGGGCTGAAACATAACGACAATCATGTTTATTGGTTTGGACCGCAAATGGAATACCGCCCTGGCATTACTACACAGCTTTCAAGAGAAGATAATTTATATGATTTTGCATCCAACAGCGACCAGTGGCAAAAAAATGAACTGTTCGAACTGGATCAACAAATAGAAAGCGCTCTATCTGAAACCGTTGTTACATTCATATCAAAGCTCTCTTCGTTTTGCCCTAACCGCTCCTGCCCTATCTTGACGCCTGAAAATGCCATCATTTATGTTGAAAGACATCATTTAACCATATCAGGAACCACCTACCTTAATCAGATTTTGCTAAAAAAATTAAGCGACAAACTCTAGTTTTAAGTTACGGCTGTTTACTTTTATGTGGGTTATCAAGTCTTCAACCTCCACAACTGTTCCTCCAGACACCGTCTTGAGGGGTTGCTCATTGTAGACGCTGATACTGGCGTCTTTGGGAGTATCATCAGTACTTAGCAATATCTGGTTTGGTTGGATACTGATTCTGCACTTCACCAAATTAAAAAGTTTGGAAATATAGTAGGAACGATAAGTGGTCGGTGTCAGTATGATTTCCGGTGTCGTTTGATAATCTGAACGCATCTGTTCAATGATGATGTCTTCCTCTTCAAGGCTTGCAATCGCATTGCGGATTTGCCACAACGGCTGGGCTAGTTTAAGCGTAACCGCATAGGTGTATTCACTGTTTTGTAGTCGTAATTGGGCCTTACCAGACTCAAACAAATACTTGTTATCAATAACAGTTTGCCCCAGATTATCAATATTTAAACTATTTTTATTAAGCTGCAAATTCATGGATTTGATTTCGGTTGGGTTCACGGTAGCGTGAGACAACTGGATGAGCTTCAATACTGCTTTTTCGGTAACATCTTTTAACTTCAAGGTACCAAAAAAATATAGGTTTTGATTCGTCGACACACCTTCAAGATGTGTAGGTAACTCTATGTGAAGTGTTTGGTCTTTATGTAATGCCATTTTAATCGCTTGGTTTTCAGCTTCAAACACAGTATGGTGGGTTTGGGTCATCAATTTATAACTGAAAGACAATGAAGCCTCAGGGTTGATTGTTGTCAGGTGTAGTGTCAGATTCAGTCGTTCTCCCAAAGCGCAACGGTAATAACCACTTCTAGACAAATGGTTCTTGAATTTATATTTTTCAACGGGAAAACAAACCCTAATGTTATGACCCAAAACACTGGATGCTGGAGTCAACTCCAACCCCTTTTCAGTAGAGTTGAAAATCGTTTTATTGGGTCGAACCTGGAAACCTATAACACGATTCACATCTCGACCAGCAAAATGGAATTTAGAACCATAGTTAAAAGCACTGTTTTCATTGATTGCTTTATCAAGGTTCTGGCTAATGATGAGCTGAGATTTTGATTTGGATAAATAATGGTTATGAATACGATACTTCACACCACTGGTGATTTTACCGTGCCCGCAGTAATAATTAACCGGACTGGTAGGATCAAATGAGGTTTGAATAGATAAATGCTGACTCAATTTAGGATAACCCAAAAGAGAAAGGTAGTTATTCTCTGTGGCGCTGAAACATTTGATAGTGATACCATCGGCATCAATGTGAAAAAACACCCCTCCTAAATGGCCCTGACCGTAATCACCCCATTTTTTGGGTGGATTAAAACCTCCTATGCGGCCATTGGACACATAAAATATGTTGTCCTTCAACACCACTTCATACTGATGGTTGTGACCATGAAACCAGGCTAAAACTTTACCATGATTTTTAATGATGCGGAAGATTTCCTCACTGTTAACAGTGACTCTATAACCGGTTTCTCCATTGGAGTAGGTTGTTCCCGACAAACTATTATGTGACAAAATAATGGTTGATTTACCGGCATTAATGAGCAAATCCTGTTTCAACCAATTGATGGTTTCTTCACTAATTAATATTGTGTCAATCAACTGCGGCAAAGAAATAAAATGAATTCCTTTATAGTCGAAACTATAATAAGGCCTGAAAGCCATACTTCCCAATTTGCTGACTGTATCTTCTGCATCAGAAGCCCCCCTTCCTAATTCATGATTGCCTGGAATGTAATGCATCAAACTGTTGGGAAATTGACCAGCCATTTCCTGTAGCCAAAACTCACGTGCTTCCACCCTTTGAGCCTCTCTCAAGTTACCATGGTGGACATCCCCTGTATCAAAAACAAGATCAAGGTTTGGAAAGAATTGCTTAATCCTGGAAATCATGGTTGATTGCACCTCAAGTGTCGGCTGGTCTTTTCCTGTCCAACCGATATGAGCATCCGAAAAAATAAACGCTGACAAACCTTTATCTTTCAGTTTGCTCGTGTCGTTTTGGGCGCAAAAACTCAAAGTTGCTGGCACCATACCCGCAGCCGATGCAACTTTAAGAAACTTTCTTCTTTCCATTAAATTAATTACTGCTATTTAATCGTATTGATTATACTATCACGTTTAAAACAAAACATAAGAAAAGTGCTGAAACTCAAATTTCATGTCATCTATACGCCTGATACCTTCTCAAGTTTATCAGTGGCGATTACATCTTTGTTGTTACACTCGCCCTATGAATTTGTGCTTGTATCCAACGGATTAGATGACGCTGAAGTCAAAGAAATGAAAGCATTTGTCAACCGACACCACAGACTTCAGTTTATAGATTTGCCTGGTGGTGTTACGATTCCACATGGAACGGCATTAAATCATTTGTTGTCGCTTAGTGATGACACATATTTTTGTTTTGCTGATTCTGATATATTTGCTATTTCTAATTTCAGTGCTGAAATAGAACCTCTAATTTTGAAAAACGATGTTTTCTCATCATGTCGACCACTAGAATGGACAACCAAAGAAGCCAAAAATGGCTATAGGGGACACAATTGGATTGCTCCTTCAGGTTTGCCTCTGGCAATGACTTATTTTGCTGTTTATAACAGACAAAAGTTATGTCAAATCATGCAACAACACCATCTCAGTCTAGAGCGTTACATGCGTCGGGATCAGGTACCTGAACCCGTACAGCACATGATTAAAACCAAAGACCAACACAACTGGAAGTTCAATACAGCGAAGCTAGTCAATTTGATACAAGCCGTCAGTGGCATGTATTTACAACACCAGGAAGTTCCAAGTTTGCTTCATTTGGGAGGTATCAGCAGATTCTCAACCCACAATATTGAGGGAACCAGAAACCCCATTAACAAAAACAACCCGGTGGCTGTTGATCGACTGGCATCCAGACATTATTTTTATCATTTGCTTAAGACTTTGGCGGCGACCCCACACACCTCAAATTTTCCTCCATTGGAAGTAGCTGACCCAAAATTCAACAAAAAAATAATTGAAGCTAGCCATGAACTTCAAAAACTGTATCAAAAAGTGTCAGAGTTAAAAGTGGAAGACATTTCATGAGTGTGGTTATTTTGGGTATGCACAGGAGTGGAACGTCATTGTTAGTTGGACTACTAGAATTACATGGTTTTTATTTAGGAGATGTGTCATCCAAAACCTCTGAGTTTAAACCCACTGGAACCAAAGAAAACTTAAGCATACGAAAAATCAACAATAAACTTTTCAGTGCCGCGCATTCGGATTGGCGAGACCCAGCTATTCCGGACACCCCGTCACCGATGTTGATAGATGAAATTCTTCGAGTGGCCGTTCAATTTAACCACCATACATTGTGGTCTCTAAAAGACCCTAGAATGGTTTTTACCTACCCGATTTGGAAAAATTTTTTGCCCAAACACAAAATAATTGGCACCTACAGAAAACCCATCGAAGTAGCTTATTCATTACAATTAAAAAATAACATTTCCATCAATGAAGGCTTAAAAATTTGGTATAAATACAACACTGAATTGTTAAAAACATGGCAACAGAACGCTTTTCCAGTCATACCTTTTATTGCGGATAAACCTGCCTACCTAAAGTGCTTTTCACAGATTCTAGATTTTCTGAACATTGAATACAAAAAGGGAGCATCAGAACAGTTTTACCAACATAAAAAAAGCAACATTGACCAAACAATGCCCATCCCTGAAAAAATTACAGAATTGGATGAAGCATTCAATCGGATCATCATGAAAAGTTCAAGCATCATTGGTTGAGATACCGAGACCAAAGGTTCTGATAGCTTTGTTGGGTAATGTTTAAAATGGTTCGCACCACATCTCTATCTTCATCCCGGTTGGCTGATTTGGTGGCCTTTTCACTTAATTCCGGTTGATTAAAGTGTAACAACTTAATCTGACTGTTGCTTAATAATTGGTTAGCAAATATGCACCACAACATGGCTTTTATTATAGTTTTGTCTTCAATTTTTTTTATGTGTTCAATTAAATTACTGCTAACCGTATCCAAACAACCCAATTTTTGAATTGCGTGAATGGTTGACATTGATGTGTCCACGAACTCTTCGGGCCAGGCTTTAATCGTTGAAACCGGGTCTGTGAAACCCACCTTAATCTGAACGTTTGGTAATACCTTTTGAACTCGTTGAATACTCATTAACAACGGCACACCTAAAGTCAAGTTAATCTCCTGATACTGTCCTTGGTTGTTCATTTGCAGTTGCGCAATATACCCGCCAACCCCCCAAGGGGTGGTTCTCCTGAGAATAGGTTTTGCTAACTTTTCAGGAGATTCAACAACCATACAAGCGTCACTTTTTTTAAGGTTTTTCAACCAAATTTCTAAACCGCTGTACGGAATTTCAGTGTGCAAATACGTTTTAACGTTTGCTGACATTGCTGCAGATTTATCTACCAAACTATCCACAACATCAGACCAGTCCGAATCAGCCTTTAAAACATTTAACAACCAGGAATAATTTTCTATCAATAGATTCAAGTGTTTTAATAAAGTCCTGTTTTGGCTGAACATTTCAGGCCGATGATAATGGACCAGTTCTACATTTTCTTTGTCCAAGGTTTTGATATTGGCTGGAAAATTGTGTGTTTCAGTTAAATTAACTACGGATAGATTCAATCGTTTAATCACGAGCGGTAAACTTAATTGGTCTAACCAAGGTCTTTTGTTATTATAATTATCGTCCTGATCTAAAGCTTTAGATATATTTGACCAAGTGTCGCTGAATTCTGGACAACCCTTAATACTGATTAAACCAGCATTAAAATATGGCCACATTAGTTCATCAAAACAAGTAGATAACAAGCACTCACGGCGATTTAACTGATAAGTTGCATAGTCATGGTAGGCTTGAGTCCACTGTTCATCTGTCCATGAATACGTTTTTCGGTCAGCGGGTTTTACCGCAATTTGATTGGTGCTCAGTTCTGGCAATTTTAAGGGAGTTAAGCACAACATATCTGTGTCTAAAAAGGTTCTTCTAGAAGCGGAAGTAGCTGCTAAGCAATTCAACTTATTTCCAATCAGATATCCTTCCCCTATAGGATTCTCAACTTCTACAAACCGCACACCCAGCTCCATTAGCAATTGTTTAGTTGTAGCCTTAACACCTGTTTCAACACCGCCAAAGTCTTTGGGAACACATGCCAGCAAATCAAATTTATCTTGGTTTTGTTGTCTGATGCTGGCCGCTAAAAGTAAAGCTTGCGTTTCAAGTTTGCCTTCATGAACCACAAAGCAAAGAACATGTTTTTCCATCATCTTTTCATTCCTAAATTTCCCAACTAAATGATTTTCCTGAGCTTAACTCAAATTCAGTTTTAGCTCTTCAAGGTTAATTTCAGCATGTCCTATTTGTTTCATAAACTTATTAACCATGCCAGAAGCCTGGTATTCAAAATTAATAACATGCTCACCAAAAACCCTCTTAAGTAAATCCATCTTACGCTCGTAGTCAAATAACCAGGAGTCCAACTCAGTATAACAAAACGATTCTTTGTTTTGAGTGGTATCAAATCCAGATTTCTTCAATTGATTAATGTATGAAGACCGATATGAGTCAGGATCACGAAAACAACACACACAAATAATTTCATCTGAATAAGGTTGAAATAAGTCAAAGAGTTTCTGATACTCCGCCTCACTGTTTAGTAAATACAGCCCTTCATTTGACCACAAAACCTCCTTGCACAGCTTGGACTCTGCCTGTTTGTAGTGGTTTCTCACAGTATTAACCAATTGTTTATTAAACCATTTTAATGCTTCCCTATTTTGTCCTTTGAACATCTTTACTTTTTTAGGGGAAAATCGGTTTTCATGTAATGCATAAATATTCAACGCATAATGAGAAGGAAGCCGTTCACCAAGCAGCTCTTCTGGGTAATACAGTCCTCGTTGAATCAACAAACCCCGGTTTTTTACCAATGCATTTTGAATGGATGTGGTGCCAGTTTTATGTTGTCCAATATGAATGAATGTCCTCATTGACCAAAAGATCTTAAACCTGAAATATTATACAACTTTTCAATTTATTATTCTGTAAGGAAATATAATCGCATACAATAACAATATCTAACTATTAATAAATTTAATGAAAGCCTTTTTGATTTCATTTTGTAACAACTTTGAGTTGATGTCTGAAGAAACCCACACTGGGTTGCTCGGCATTTTAATAGTTGATGGATTACAAACCTCTTTCAAAAACTTAAAGCTACCTTTACCAAATAATGTAAAAATTACTGGGGCCACTGGATTGACAACAAATTTTGACAATTATTTTGTCATTGCTCAATCGAAACATTCTCAATTATTGATTTTAGATAAGTCTTTTAGTTTAGTTGAGATTCATTCATTAGAACCACTTAAAGGGGTGCATTCAATAAGACATGAAAACAACTCTTTATATATGGTAGCAACCAAGCAGGATAAAATTGTTAAATACAACCTTGTAAAACCAGCTGCTTTTGAAACTATTTTCGACCTCAACACCCTCAAAGACACACACCACCTTAATAGTATTTGTCATCACCAGGGAAAATGGTTAGCCAGCGGCTTTGGAAACCATAATAAAGAATTTTGGATGCATGCCGAAAATGGCTATGTATTTGATGTATTCAATCAAAACAAAATATTAACAAACCTTAAACAACCTCATTCACTGTTTTCCTGGAACAACCAGATTTATGTATGCGACTCAAGCAGACAACGAGTCATTGATGAAGATTTAAATGTAGTATATCAAAGCAAAACAGGTTATATACGGGGACTGTGGTTAGATGAATCCATTACTCTTATCGGTCACTCCAAAGGTCGGGTGAATTCTCACTCTAAAGGTACGTTTATAGGCAACATTGCCAACAAAGGAATATTAAGTGGTGAGTGTGGTGTAATGGTGATACAAAACGGCAATCATTCCTTCATTGATTTAAGCAAACACGCCAATGAAATCTATGACATCATACCCCTTATGGATACCTTACCTGATTTTAGCAGCCTCAAAACCTGTAATAAAAATTAAATCTGTAATAGAAAATTGCTGCACACTGTTGTTGACGTTGGAAGCCAACAATAAGTTCAGCCCCTTTTTATTTGGCATCTGTTTTTCTGCCAAAACATCTTTAAAGCCTTGCAAGCCTTGGTAAATCAAGTATCTGAAGTAGCTTGAAATACCCGAATTTTGACTGATGCCTATATTACCTGATGATTCTCCAACATCAATGATGTCAAACATACCATTTGAATCTACATCAAGTAATGCCACAGAACTTATTTTTGAAGGACGATCAGCAATCAATATTTCTTCAAAGGTTTTTCCATCGTTTTTCAACAGCCACAGAAGACCAGCTTGTGACTCGGTGAAGATCACATCAACATCTAGGTCCATATCAACGTCTTGCCCAATCAAAGTTAAAGGTTTGACTTTTTGAACCGCTAACGTTTTACTTTTAAAAATGCCAGACCCTTCATTAATTAATAAAATGATTTCGTTAGAAAAGAACCCTCCAACCATGACATCTACATCTCCGTCTTGATCATAGTCAGCTTGGCTCATAGCCAGAGCGCCGTCAATGTCATCTACTATTAAATGTGCCTTAAAATAATTATTTGTCTTTTTGTACCATCGAACACTATCATCTAAACTCGAAGACCCAACCACATCTGAAACACCATCTCCATCAACATCTATAACCAAAGTTCTGGCTGCATTGTTAGCAGTATCGGTAATCAAAGTCGTATTAAAATTTAAGTTGCCTTCATTCTCATGGAAATAGAAACTGTCATCCCAAGCCCCTGCCGAAATGATGTCCAAATCCCCGTCTTGTTCTAAATCTGCTACTGTGACACTCTGAGGTCCTTCAATCTGATCATATACTACAAGAGTCACAAAGCCTGTTGGCCGATTTTCTGCTATATAAATTCGGCCTTCTCGAAATGCCGCATATGTGTAATCTTGATCACCATCGTTATCAAAATCTCCTTCACCTAGATAATATGCCCCATCCGG
>JAUHXW010000314.1 GCA_030426705.1 Gammaproteobacteria bacterium | reverse complement strand
CTCGT
This sequence comes from Gammaproteobacteria bacterium, assembly GCA_030426705.1. GTDB lineage: Bacteria > Pseudomonadota > Gammaproteobacteria > Xanthomonadales > Marinicellaceae > Marinicella. The sequence continues at coordinate 3,590 of JAUHXW010000314.1, read as the reverse complement.
TTTCACCACTACCCGGATGAAAACTGTTGAACTCTGTCACTGAAGTGCCAGCGAACTGCCCTTCGTCCATGCGACCACTTTTGGTCACCGTATATGAGCCTGAAAGATCATCAACCACGGTTGTCATGCGGGTAATGTCAAACCCCGCAATTGATGAAGATGCTAAAAACAAGCCACTTATAGTTATTAAAGTTAAAAATTTAAGTTTCATTGGATACTCCTCAAAATTGAAAAAATGTCCTGCAGAGACACCGATTCCAACGTTGCATTGAGTCATTGGTTGACAATAAATTAATTAGAGAGACCTTTTTTCGATTCGTGAACGAAGATAAAAAGTTTAAAAATGAGCCACTCTGCGTTGAAAAATTTGCCAATAACGGCGTATTGAACTGCATTTTCCGCCTTGATTGGCGCATTTTTAACTCTTTTTCTCAATCGCCCAGAATCGAGCAAAGGTCTCTTTTATTTTCATGTCAACCGATATGCTTGTTCCCCGTTGTAACAACATCCCAAAGCAATTAATCGTATGACAACAACAGCTGCCATTTACCTGTACAATGAAAACCAGATTAAGGCCAAACATCGTTCACACGATTGCATGAGTACACAAACAGCCAACCAACAACTGGATGCTTTTTTGCGAGCGCATCAACAACCAGCGTATGCCATCGCAGTGGTCAGTGTACAACAACAAGCCGATGCTTTGGATGTGGTTCAAGAGGCGATGTTGGCTTTTGTCAAATATTATCAGGACAAACCCAAAACAGACTGGCGGCCTTTGTTTTATCGTGTTTTACAAAACAAAATCAACGACCACCATCGCCGGCAAAAAGGTTGGTTAAAACATTTTTTCAGTGCCAAAGACCAAGATGATGTCACTGAAAATCAAGCCAGTCTTACACCCTCACCACTGGAACAGTTAAACCACCAAAACCAGGGTAATGAAATGATAAAAATCATTCAAAAATTACCGCAACAACAACAGCAAGTGATACTGTATCGGCATTGGCAGGAGTTATCGGTGGAAGAAACGGCTCAAATTTTGCAAATAAGCACCGGCAGCGTCAAAACCCATTTGTATCGCGCCACCCAGAAAATCAAAAATATTTTAGGAGCAGACCATGAGTGAAGATCCTATAAAAAATCAAATCAAACAAGCCATGGATGCAATTGAAGATGACATCGATGTGACCACCCAGGTTAAGCTCAATGAAGCACGTCATGCAGCTTTAAACCAAAAAAGACGAATACATTTGAGGCGCTTGCTTGTGCCTGTTACCGGCGTTGCCGCTGTAATGTTGTTGGCGCTACTACTGGTACAAAATAACACCACCCTTGAAAGCTCAAGCCAGGAAGCAACCCTGTTTGAGGATTTGGAGCTGCTGGCCAATGAGGCCGACCCCGATTTTTATGAAGACCTTGAGTTCCTGACCTGGCTTGATGAGAATCAGTTAATGGATGCTGACATATGATTGATTGGTTGACCCTTTGCTTGTTGTTGATGACAGATGGCGATAATGGACAATCTGTCGTTCAGCAACAAAACCAGCAAAAAGCCAAAGTATCAGTCGAGGCAAACACCAATGAATCCAACGTGCTACAACCCAGCAAGGATTTGTTGTTGTTTTTGGCTGAGTGGGATGAAACACAGGATGGACAATGGATTGAACCATCGGCCTTTGCTGCAGATTCAGCATTGGCTCAACAAATGGATCAACAAAACCAAACAAAAAACAGTGAAAGTCATGAGAACAACCCTGATCATAATTAGTCTGCTACTTTCCAGTACCGCCATTTCACAGCAATGGCGAAACCTGGATCAAGCACAACAACAAACCCTGGCGCCTTTTAAAGACGATTGGTCAGCCATGCCAGAAGCACAAAGACAACAGCTGCTCAAAGGTGCTGATCGCTGGAACAACCTCGACAAAGAACAGAAGAAAAATGCCTTGAATCGGTTGAACAATTGGCAAAAGCTGACACCGGAACAACGCCAAAAAATTCGCCAACGCCACAAAATGTTCAAACAATTAACACCCGAACAAAGAGCTAAACTTTGGCGATTACATCAACGCTATAAAAATCTACCACCAGAGCAAAAGAAAAAACTGCGCAAACAGTTTAATCAATTAAGCCCAGAGCAAAAAAAACAATGGCGTAAAAAGATGAGACAGAACAAACACAACAAACCAAGAAACAATAAACGCAGGCGTTAGAATCCAGCTTCTGCGGCAAAATCCAAGGCCTGTTGACTGACCGGATGCATAAATCTTAATTTCTGGCTGTGCAATTGTAAAAAATCACAATGATTCAGCGCCTCACCAGTGGCATACAGTCTATCGCCCACAATCGGATGACCCAAATGCAGCATATGAACCCGCAATTGATGTGATCGACCAGTGACAGGTTTGAGCTCAACCAGAGTGGTTTGGGCTTCATGTCTGATGACTTGCCAATGAGTCAAAGATTTTTTACCGTTCTCAAAATCCACCTTTTGCTTTGGTCTGTTGGGCCAATCACAAATTAACGGCGCATTGACTTCACCATTTTCATCTAACAGATGCCCATAAACCCGGGCAATGTATTGTTTATCAACTTGCCTGGTTTCAAATTGTCGGCTTAAATGCCGATGAGCTGCTTTGTTCAAGGCCATCACAATTAAGCCAGAGGTTTCCATATCCAAACGATGCACAGTGGTGGCGGTTGGAAATTGTTCTTGTGCCCGGCTTTGTAATGAATCCTTGTGCTCGGCTTTTCTGCCTGGCACCGACAGCAAACCTGAAGGCTTGTTCAAAACCAAGACATCATCATCTTGATACACCACATCAAGATATGGCTCCATCGGCGGCTGGTAATCCATCACTTTTTCCTGCCTTTTTTATGGGCCAATCTGGCGGCTTTTTTTTCGGCTCGAATACGCAGTTTCTCGGCCACTTCCAACAATTCCTGCTGCATCATGGCTGGCGTTTCCAAAGTGATGCGACCCATTTGACCCAAGCGCAATTCATTGAGAAATAAATTGGATATGCGAGTTAAATCAACCCGACCACCAGCCTGCAAGGCACCACGTCTTTGCCCAATGGCCACCAATAAATCATAAGGCTCTTGAGTCAAGTCTGGTAATTCATAACGTGATATCAATAAATCCGGATAAGCCTCCAGCAAATATTCGGCCGCAAAAAATGCCTTGTCCTCGGCTTCAACCACATGGTCTTTGATGGCCCCAGAAACAGCCAGGCGGAATGCACTGTTCTGATTATCAAACCGTGGCCACAAAACACCCGGTGTATCATGCAATATCACATTACCCGGTAGTTTGATGCGCTGTTGTCTTTTGGTTACCGCCGCTTCATTACCGGTTTTGGCAATCGTTCGCTCCGCCATGATGTTTATCAAGGTAGATTTGCCCACATTGGGGATGCCCATAATCATCACCTGAATGGGCTTTTTATTGACTTCTCTTGCTGGAAACCACTGACGGCACCAGGCCGGCACTTGTTTGATCAAACCGGTATCTGCCGTATTAACTGCATAGGCTTTTACGGTCTGATCCTGTTGTAACTCATCAATCCAGACTTGATTCAAAGCTT
>JAUHXW010000009.1 GCA_030426705.1 Gammaproteobacteria bacterium | reverse complement strand
AGGACGTGGCTCATTGGTACCCGCATTAAATTCATAGCGCGAGTGAATGCCATTTGCGAAATCATCGATGCTGTCAAACTCATACAAACCCAATGCTTGCGAGATAAACAGGTTACGGATGTCTTGTTCACGCCAATCAACACCAAATGTTAAGTTGTGATCACCCATGAAGTAATTACCTTCTAAATAGATGTTATCAGTCACAACATTCAACTCATTGGCATGTCTGAATTCTTCTGTACCAAACCAAACAGATTGACCATCACCCACCTGTACTTCAACAGAAGGCAAAATGGCATTCAAGTCTGGAATCTTATCGAACTCAGAGTTAGAAATACGCAACTCAGTTGAAAAGTTAGAAGTCCAGTCACTGTACAAGTTCAAGTTATATGATTTGTTTTCAAACGCATTGGTATACCAATGTGAACTGAAAGAAATGTCCCTTGAACCAAAGTTAGGGAAAATCGGCTGAGAATCTTCGTTGTTTTGGTATTTGAAAGAAGCCCTGTGGTAATCATTGATGTTCCAATCCAATTTAACCACGATAGACTCTTCTTCAGTTACCAAATCAGAAGGCGCATTCAAACCACCGATATCAACACCGTAAACAGATGATGCAATGCTGGCTACTTGTTGTGCCAAAGCTGTATCAACACCTGAAGTGTTATTTAAACGAGTTTGCTCTTCCTTTTCATATGCCACGAAGAAAAACAAACGGTCTTTGATGATTGGACCACCCGCTGAAACTGAATATACTTCTCTGGTGAAGTCTGCATCATCACGTTGCAAATCATCATCTGAGTAGTAAAAAGCAGCTCGACCAGTAAATTCATTGGTACCTGATTTGGTAATCGCATTGATGTTAGCACCGGTAAAGTTTGACAACGTCACGTCATAAGGTGACAACTGTACATTCAACTCTTGAATGGTGTCTAATGAGAAAGGCTGTGACAATCCTGGAGAACCATTGGCTTCCAAACCAAATGGATCGCCAATACCAACACCATCAATAGAGATGTTGTTGAAACGGTTGTTCACACCTGAAACTGAAATACCATTACCAAAACTTCTTAAGTTAACACGTGAATCCAAACGAACATAGTCCTGGATATCACGATCAACTGTTGGCAAGTTGGTGATTTGCTCTTGTGAAACACTGGTACCTGTACCCATGTTGTCTGGGTTAAATGTAGCTGATTGCGCAGCAACACCAACCGCTTTCACCGTATCCAGTGCGATGGCATCAGCAACCAATACCGCATCGATGGTTCTGTCTTCACCCAGTTTGATGAATACATTGCCTTCCTCAGCATCGGCATAGCCACTGTTTCTGACTTCAATTTTATAAGGGCCGCCAACACGTAAACCACGTGCTGAATAACGACCGTCATCGTTGGTGGTCAAAGTCTTAACTTGACCAGTGGGCTCATGGGTTACGATAACAGTAGCACCAGATAAAACACTGCCTGATGAATCAACGATGGTACCGTTGATAGAGGCGGCTGTTTCCTGAGCCAATGTAACACCCCATGGCAAAACTGCGATCATTAAAATCGCAACCATCCATTTAACTTGTTTCATATTTCTCATTGCAAAAACCTATTTAAATAAACATAATGACTTCAATGACGCAGCATCATATCGCGTTCAAACGAACGTTTGATGTAAAAACTGGCGCTTTTTAAAGCCTCTCTGAAAAAATCCACTTCGTATTTTCTCACATGAAGGGGCATGGTAAAAGCATTTTGTGAAGATTCCGTTAAAAACCGTAACATTTGTGATGAAAAAACTAATAATACTGATAATCCTGACTTACAGCCAGTTTACACTGGCCAAATCTTTATCAGCCGGTCCCTTATTGGGCCATGTGGCCATGCGAGGTGCCAATATTTGGCTGCAGTCTCCAGAAAAGGGTGAGGTTTCCATCATTTATTGGCCCAGTGAACAACCCAAACAAAAATCAGTTTTAACAGCCACTGTCGACACGGCTTTTGGCAATGTCCATACTTTTAAATTAAAAGGCCTTGAACCAAAAACCGATTATTCCTACACCTTTAAAATCAACAATAAAAAACTCAAACCAGCCAAAACCTATCAATTCACCACCCAGGAATTGTGGTTGTGGCGCACGAACCCACCTGAGTTTTCAGTGTTAACAGGATCTTGTACTTTTGTTAATGAAACTGAATACGACCGCCCTGGAGAACCTTACGGCAGTGATTTTGAAATTTTTGACCAAATGGCCAAAGAAGATGCCGATGTGATGTTGTGGTTAGGTGATAACTGGTACTACCGTGAAGTTGATTTTGCTGCTGAACAAAATCTGCTACATCGGGTTATCAGAGATCGTCAACAACCCTTCTTTCAAAAAGTGTTCAGCAAATTTGCCAATTACGGCACTTGGGATGACCACGACTTCGGCCCCAATAATTCTGGCGCCGAGTTCATATTCAAAGAGCAGGCTTTAAATATCTTTGAAAAATTTTGGGCCAACCCCAGTTATGGCACCCCAGAACAAAAAGGTGCCTTTACTCGCGTTCATTATAATGACATCGAATATTTTATGTTGGATAACCGTTATAACAAATCGCATGAAAAAGCCAAAGATGGTCCTGAAAAAGTATATTACGGTAAAAAACAAATGGACTGGCTGAAAGACAGTTTGCTGAGTTCTTATGCTCCATTCAAATTCATCGTAGGCGGTGGGCAAATGCTCAATGACCACCATCCTTACGAGGGTTGGGACAAATATAAACATGAAAGAGATGCTTTTATCCAATGGTTGGATGACAACAAAATCACTGGTGTGGTGTTCTTAAGTGGTGACAAACACCACACAGAACTATTAAGAATGAACCGCACCGACGCCTATCCTTTGTATGAACTGACCTGTTCACCACTCACAGCAGGCACCCACAGTTCTAAAAGCGGTGGCGATCACGACAATCCAAGACTGGTAGAGAATACTTTAGTCAATGCGCACAATTATTGCAAAATGACTTTCACCGGACCACAAAACGACCGCAGCATGCGCATTGATGTGATAGGAAAAGACGGACAGCAATATTGGTCAAAACAAATCAAGAGCAGTGTGTTGAGTTACTCTCAAATCCATGATTCGCAATGACGACACTGAAAAACTTTTTCATTTAGAGAAAAAGAACCTTAGGTATCTGAATCTTTTCAGGCTGTTTATCAGTGTTTTTTTCGTCGCCTTGATTAACAGTCAGGAATTGGTGATTGAATTTTTCAACTACCCCAACCAACATCCTATGGTGAAAGCCGTCACTGAATTGTATCTGGCTTTCTCGGTGATAATCATGACCCTTTCTTTCTCAGCCAATCAGGGCAATGTCATCCGTATCAGCAAGCTGGTTTTATACATCGACCTATTTATTCTGATCTATCTGGCATTTGCTACCAATGGTTTCTCTATAGGCTTGGGCATGTTGCCGGTGCTGGCGATTGGTTCTGCAGCTATTTTGTACAGAAAGGCAATCTTTATTCTTCTGGCGCCTTTTACCGCCAGTTTGCTGTTGTGGTTTTTACCCGTAGTGGTGGATTTTGACCTTCAAGAAACCGTTACCAACTCAACCAAACTACTTCATTCATTAGGTTATTTTGTAATCGCCTTATTGGGCATACGACAATCCATCTCTTATACCAGCACCTTGAAAATGTATCGTCGCCAACGCAGTACCATCAGCGGGCTCGAAAACATGAATCAAATCATCATCGAAAATCTGACCAATGGTGTGATTATCTATCAACAGGACAATGTGATTTTACATGCCAATCAATCAGCCAAATCGCTGTTGGGTATGGATGACATCATTTTTTTTCCACCAGACATTCAGGATTACATCAAAAGCGATAAAGACGGCCTGGTATACCATGCTGCCAACGGTAATAACCTGTATTTAAGAAAAGCCAGTGTAGCCGGTGAACAAAACTTTGGCGTGCTGTTTATTGAAGACTCCACATTCCTGAAAAAAGCGGCGCAACAACTGAACCTGGCATCATTGGGTAAAATGTCCAGTTCCATAGCTCATGAAATACGCAACCCATTGGCCGCCATCAGCACAGCCGCCGAATTGTTGGTTGATTCACCCGACCTCAAAGAACAAGACAAACAAATTTGTGAAATCATTGTCAACCAAACCAATCGAGCCAACCACATCATTGAAGACATCCTTGAAATGTCTCGCAGAAAAACAGCCAAACCTGAGTCATTGCCTTTGCATCAATACCTCAACAACGCCATTCGCCATTTGGTTGAACAAAAAATGGCTGATGAAACTCAAATTCAGTCGATGGTTTCAAGAAATACCACCATCAATTTTGACCCCGACCACTTGGAGCAAGTGATTTGGAACCTAGCCTCCAATGCCATCAAACATGGTGAAGACAATGAATTACAAATAGCCGTTCATGGTCATAAGCTCGATTTCATGAACAAAGGCGAACCCTTCGATGAAAAAAAAATCAACAACCTGTTCGAACCCTTTTTCACCACCCACAATCGGGGGACTGGTTTAGGTCTCCACATCTGTCGCCAACTTTGCCACGACAACCACGCCGAACTCAATTATCTTCACATCAAAGGTCGGCATGTATTTCGCATTGAATTCAATCAAGGCATCACTGAGTAACTACATGACAAAAAAAGCCCCAAACACATCAGCATTTGAGGCTTTGAATTATAGAGTTTTTTTAAAAACTAAAGCGCTTTCAAACCCTGTATCAATTTAGCTATAGCATCCTGCGCATCACCATACAGCATCTTGTTATTCTCAGCGAAGAACAGGGCGTTTTGGATGCCGGCGAAGCCAGTAATTTTACTGCCAATTCGGTCGCAATAATCACACAGAACCCAACTACCGTTACATCAACGGTCACCATGTTCCACGCAGAGTTTAATTTGATGTAGTTATAGATTCAAAAGGATCGGAGAAAATCAAATCTGGCTCTATGCGGTAAAAGTAAGCTGCACCTGAACTTTCAGTGTGCCCATCGTGTTCTTTTGCACCGGTGATGAACTGATTGCCAAAGCCAGATACTGAAAAACCAAACTGATCACTACTTCCTGTATCTGCCGCAACCAGCTTTTCGACCAGCTCCCAATCGCTCACGTCTCTTGTGTATACATAAGTAGCACCAGAATCATTGCCGTTTTCATTGTTTTCGCACGAGCCCACAAAAGCGAGCTCCTCACCCAAAGAAACTGAACAGCCAAATTTGTCCTGATTATCACCATCTAATGGAACCAGCTTTTTCACTTCATGCCAACCCAATCCATCAAATTCGAAAATATAAGCCGCGCCCGTACTGTTTCCAAACACGCCTTCATCAGGAGCGCCCACCAAAATTCGATTGCCTTTGATATCTACGGAACCCCCAAATTCATCACCAACCTGAATATCAAATGGAGTCAAGTGATCTGCTTCACTCCAGATGCCCTGACTAAATGTAAACACGTACGCAGAACCTGAATCATCACCATTACTTTCATCAAATCTCGCACCAATCAATGCTTGATCATTGTCCAAACTGACAGAGCCCCCAAAATAATCACCAATGTTAGTTGACGAGGCAATGAGCTTGTCAGTTTCCAACCACTTATCATTAACCAAATCAAACACATAGGCTGCACCAGCATTAACACCCGCTTCACCATCTCTGAAAGCACCTACCAAAGCCCGACTACCAGAAAGACTGACTGAGCGTCCAAAATATGCACGAAAACGCGCATCTGACGCCTTTAACTTGTTGGTTTGTACCCATTTATCATTAACCAGCTCAAAAACATAGGCAGCACCTGAATAAATTTCATGTTCGCTATCATTCTGAGCACCTATCAAGGCACGATTGCCTGATAAACTGACGGAAAACCCAAAAAGTTGATTACTTAATCCATCCTCTGGCAACAACTTAGCTGTTAAATGCCATTTCCCATTGTTAAAGTCATAAATATATACAGATCCAGAGTCATATCCGAAATCATTGTCTTTAGGAGCCCCCACCAATGCGCGGTTTCCTGAAATACTCACTGTGGTACCAAACTGGTCATCCTGAGTCCATTCATAAGCATTTATTTGACTCGTTTCAAAGTAATTTGAAAAATGTTCAAAGTAATGAACAGTTCCCGAATCATTGCCCACTTCATCATCCTTAGGACTACTGATCATGATGTATTGGCCAAATTGATCTGAAATACCAACAGCATAACCAAAGTGGTCGTTAAGCTGGCCGTTGAATGCAACTAAATCACTGTACAACTCCCAAGACCCATTCACTAATTTGAATACTTGAGCTGCTCCTGAGCCTGTTGTTGTACCAACAACAGCCACACTACCTTTCATGTCTACCGACCACCCGAAATCAGAATCCGTTATTTGGGTATTGCTGGACAACAAAACAGTTTCTTCTGACCATAAACCATTATCGAGTTGGTAAATTATGGCCTGACCAGAATCCGAGGACATGGCATTGGGTGCACCTGCAATGACTCGATTGCCAAACTGACTTAAAGACCAACTCAATTGATTAACAGTGTTATCTTGTGACGTTAATTTAGTTGTTTGCTGCCATTCAGTACCATCAAAATCAAAGACATATACAGCACCTGTTGAATTTCCATTGCTGTGTCCTATGGCTCCGACTACAGCCCTGTCATCCACCAGGCTTACTGACCAACCAAACTGATCAAATGACTGTCCATCATCAGCAATTAATTTGGCGGTTTGTTGCCATTCAAGACCATCGAACTCAAACACATATGCTGCACCTGCATCAACTGCAACAGCGTCATGACCGTAGGCACCAACCAAAAATCGTTGCCCGTCCATGCTGACTGCATGTCCAAATTGATCATTTTCTTGTGTATCAGACCCCGATAATTTTACTTGTTGGTTCCATATCGGTCCAAATACTTGGCTATAATCCTCTTTAAATACGTATACAGAACCGGTATCATTTTCCACAGCATCAACGCCAGGAGCACCAACCAAAAGATAATCTGCTGCGAGAGATACAGAACTACCAAATTTATCTTCGACCATGCCATCTTCTGCGTTCAACGTGATTATTGGCTGTGATGTTCCACCATCGTTGTAGTGTATAAAAACTGCACCCTTGCCATTTATCTGAGGAGCCCCAATGGCACTGAAAAAGCTCTTGACCGACAATGATTGACCAAAACCACTGTTTACAGCATCCAAGCCAGCAGGCGTAGGCATCTGTTTTCCCTTTTGCAAAACAACCAAAGCTTCTTGAGCCACGCCCTCAACTTTGTGAACAATTGAAGGTTCGTTTAAATCTTGAAAAACTGCTGGCGAAAAAATAAAGCCGAACAAAAAAGAAAATAAGGTATCCATTTAACCAATACAGGATTTGAAAAACACGAATGCTAACATAACAAAGCTACAATTAACATGTAGAGTTCTCACATAAGTAAAAATTCGTTGTTGGTTATAGAAAAGGTTCAAAAGGGCTTAAACACAGCCCTCTAAACTTTAAGCAAGTAACCTCAAACAAGTAACCTCAAATTTGTAGGAAATCACAAAGCCTTCAATTCTTGAATCAACCTGGCAATCGCATCTTGAGCACCACCATACAACGTCTTGTTGTTCTCGATGAAGAACAAGGCGTTTTGGATGCTGGCGAAGCCGGTGCCTTTGCCTACACATCTGCCGTCAGCTCTGTAATGACGACCACATTACGCTTGACTTCCTGCACATCAAAAGCAACATATTTTCTGCTTTGAGTTTAATTACAATAATCGAGCCCGAGTTGAATGGTTATTCTGAGATTATGAGTGGCACCCATCATAAATTATTGTCAAATCCATCATTAAATATGATGTCATTAACCATGGTGATGACACCCACATCTTCCGAGGCACCGTTTATGGTCACATACACACTTTGGTGTAAACCAGGGGCTTGATACTCAGGTTCAGCCTCTGTAAGTTCAAAATAGGGAGCTCCTCCGGTGATCTTAATTTCATAATCACCATCCGCCAGAGCAGGGGTGGAAAATCGGCCTGTTTCTGCTACAAACTGATAACGCCCCAACCAGTTTCCTACAGAGTCATACAGTTCAGCATACACAAGGCCATTTGCCAGCAACGAGCCATTGATGTTGTTTTTTAGTTGGGCTGAAATGACTGGCCCTTCTGTAAGGTAGAAGTGACGTTGAACATGATTGTTCCCATCCAAGGAAATCACATCATTCATAACACAACCAGCTCCGCTGCATGGGTTTGCACCCATTCCAGATTCACTGTCATAAAATCCAATGGTGTGATCAAATGCCTCTAAAGAAGCAAGCCCTTTATTTTTGATGTCAGTGTATAAGCTTGTACCATTATTGGTTCGGATTAAGTAATTACCTGCCGGGTATGCGCTGGAGCTGTAACAGAGTTGGTACTGGTCATTACCCAAGTCTTCAAATCGCAATTGAGCAGTCTCCAGGTAATCTCCGCTATCCGTGAAAATTTGTACCGACATTTTATGTCTCAAGCTTTCTCCTTCAAAGACATAAACCACTGGTGAATGGTCTGCGTAATGGTAACACCCATGAATCCGTGAGCCTTTTTCAATTTCAATCTCCAAGCCTGTCACATCTGTATTCGTCAATTCAACAACGGCAGCTCCAGAAAAATCACAATCCCTGCCCACGCAATCGTTACCACCATATACAAATCGTTTGTAATCTCCTAACTGGGGTCCGGCATCCATTAAAGATGTGTGGGTTATATGGCTTGATAAGGCCAAATGATAACTACCGGCTGGTATACCAGCAGTAGAACAACTTGAAAAAGAGGCGTTGTAACCTTCTTCAGCATTGATAAAAAGAATGCCAGCAGATTCCAGCGTTTTGCTATCTATCAGCTCTAAATACAAATTGGGACTTCCAGGCTCAGTGATTTCGATGGGTTTTTGGGTGTTTCGATCGATAAAAACTCCGCCCAGTCGCAAACCCGGAACCATGTCTGGAAAATCCATACTCAACAACCCATTTCCACCAATAACCAAACCAGTATCGGGGAGATTATTATGTGAGAATTGCATGCCACAGCCGGTCACAGTACCATCATGATACAATCTTTGCATCGGTGTCGTCACGCCTCCTTCGGAGTTATGACCCACAAACACCAGGTGATATGTTTTATGCTTCAACAACCCTTCAAAACGACAGGGCTCCTGTTCAGGGGAATTGGCATCAAGTGAATAAAACGCACAGCTGCCGTATCCTAAAAATTGGCCAAAATCATCAAAAATTCTGATTGATCGGAATAAGTGTTCACTACCAGAGGGCAAACTCGGAGGGTTGACTTCAATGGTGCCGGATTTTTTCAAAGTTAAATGGATTCCTGAGGTGGATGTTGTTGGTTTTGCAGGTCGACAAAATCCACTGCGCTCACATTGTGTCCCATCATGAAAGACCTTGGTATAACCAGGTGCAAATGCCGCAATGTTCATGTCGCTTTGAATGGGTACTGCCAAACTTGCAAAAGCACCATCTGATTGCATAATGACAGGGAAATATTCAGTTTCCAGCTCACCTCCCGGCAGACTGGCAAGTACCGCATACAGATCAGGCATCACCAGCCCCTGCTCATCAGCTGCTGTGCCGAAATATTGCTTACCCCCTCCAGTTGTCAACACCACTTCACCCAGGTCTAAATCGGTCGTTAATGGACCCAGATTGATGTCATCGACTCCAGAATCAGGGGTATTACGGCATCCAAAGGCACAATCCAATGTTCTGGCACCTTCGCTGTTCCAGCGATGAGGCAAGACATCAGGAGCACCAAATTCCAATTGGATGTTCCTGTGAGAAAAGCTGAAATTGCTGGTTAGCACGTCATAATTGTAAGCCATCCTTTGTTCAACATTCCCCTCAGGAATGACGATGGAAAACTCACCTTGTGCATTCGTCACTGCAGTAAAATCAATATGCACAGCACGGAACAACTGATTTGACACAAAAACATGGACACCTGCCAATGGTTGGTTTTGATTGTCTTTAACCACACCGGTTATGTTCATGTCAGACCAGGCCGCATCAGTAACCAGCAAGAATGTCAGCAACAATAGAGTCCTTTTCATATAAATCCACATTTATTTAATTTATTTTAAAATCACAAAGCCTTCAAACCCTGAATCAGCTTCGCAATCGCATCTTGCGCATCACCATACAGCATCTTGTTGTTCTCGGCGAAGAATAAGGCGTTTTGGATGCCGGCGAAGCCGGTGCCTTTGCCGCGTTTGATGACGATGGAGTTTTTCGCTTCATCAACATTCAAAATTGGCATACCATAAATGGGGCTTTCCGGATCGGTTTTGGCCACCGGATTGACCACGTCATTGGCGCCAATCACTAACGCCACATCGGTTTGCTTGAACTGTGAATTGATGTCTTCCATGTCTTCGATCAGGTCATAAGGCACACCGGCTTCAGCCAGCAGCACATTCATGTGTCCAGGCATACGACCTGCCACCGGGTGAATGGCGAATTTCACATCAACACCTTTGTCGAGCAATAATTGGGTCATTTCCCACAATTTATGCTGGGCTTGCGCCACTGCCATGCCGTAACCAGGAACCACGATGACGCGATCGGCAAAAGCCATTTGAATCGCTGCATCTTGCCCTTCGATTTCCTTCATTTCACCTTCAATAGCAGAACCACCTGAGCCACCCATCGAGCCAAACAACACCGAACCGAGTGAGCGGTTCATGGCTTTGGCCATTTCCTGGGTCAATAAAGTACCGGCAGAACCCACCAGCATACCGGCAATGATCATCGCTTCGTTTTGCAACACAAAACCCTCAAACGACACCGCCAGACCGGTAAAGGCGTTGTACAAAGAAATCACCACAGGCATGTCCGCACCACCAATCGGCATGGTCATCAAAACACCGAGTAACAAGGACAAGCCAAAGAAAATCCAGATGTAATTGGCGTTCAGGTCTTTCATCAAATAAAAACCCAATCCCAAAGTACCAATGGCAACAATACCATTGAAAAAATGTTGGCCGGGGAAGGTGTAGCGTTTATCAATCCAACCTTGTAATTTACCAAAAGCGACCAACGATCCGCTCAATGATATGGCGCCGATAAAAACACCAACTACGGCAAATACCATGGTCACACCAGACAAACAATCATGACTGCTGGCGGTATCAACGATGGTGCCTGCTTGACAGCCACCCAGATGATCGACGGCATTGAACAAAGCCATGGCCCCAATAAACGCTGCCGAACCGCCACCCATGCCGTTGTACAAAGCCACCATTTGTGGCATATCGGTCATGGCCACTTTTTTACCACTGACCCAGGCCAATACAGTCGAAGAAACCAATGCAGCCAAAATCAGAACCATGTTGTGCATGTCGGGCAACAAGAAGGTCGCAATGGTGGCAATCAACATACCAACGCCAGCCCAAACGATACCACCACGTGCGGTACCTGGTGCACTCATACGGCGCAGACCAGTGATGAACAAAATCGCAGCCAGGAAGTATGATGATTTAATCAGGGTTGGTAAATATTCTTGAATCATGTCCATTATTTATCTCCCTCGTCTTCTTTTTTCTTTCTGGGCTTGAACATTTCCAACATCCGTTCGGTGACCACATAACCACCAGCGGCATTACCTGCACCGAGGAACACCGCGATAAAGCCAAACACTTTTTCCAATGTGGTATCGGCATGCCCTAAGGCAATCATCGCACCCACCAACACAATGCCGTGAATAAAGTTTGAACCCGACATCAAAGGCGTGTGCAGAATCACTGGCACTTTGCGAATGATCTCAAAACCTAAAATCGCGGCCAACGCGAATATATACAATGCAATAAATCCGTCAATCATGATTTCTCTCCATCTTGTTGTGGTTTGGCTGCTGGGTGTACGACTTTGCCATCTCTGGTCACCGCACAACCCGCTAAAATATCGTCTTCCCAATTCAAAGCAAACTCACCCTCGTTGTTCATCAAGGACAACAAGTTCCACACATTGCGTGAGTACATTTCACTGGCATGCAAGGGAACCGTTGCTGATAAGTTTTTAGGGCCAATCACTTTGACATTGTTGACCACTTTGGTTTGACCGGCTTCGGTGGGTTCGCAGTTACCACCTCCTTCAGCACCCAAATCAACAATCACCGAACCGGCTTTCATGTCATTGACCATATCAGCGGTGATGATTCGTGGCGCTGGACGTCCTGGGACCGCGGCGGTCGTGATCAACACATCGACTGAGGTCAAATGTTTGGCCAGGTTTTGTTGTTGAGTTAGTTTTTCTTCATCGGTCAGTGCGCGGGCATAACCACCCTCACCCACCGCTTCAACACCCAAATCAAGGAATTTAGCACCCAATGATTTGACCTGCTCAACGGTTTCAGGTCTGACATCATAACCGGTGACATTGGCACCCAAACGTCTGGCTGTGGCCATGGCCTGTAAGCCAGCCACACCTGCACCAATCACCAAAACCGAAGCTGGTCGGATGGTACCAGCAGCGGTGGTTAACATCGGGAAAAATCGCGGCGCTTCGGAAGCTGCCAACAACACGGCTTTATAACCTGCCACCGAAGCTTGTGATGACAACACATCCATGGCCTGCGCACGTGTCGTTCTTGGAATCAATTCCATAGAAAAAACAGTGATGCCTTTTTCAGCGGCCTGACTGAATCGGTCTTGTTCCTGATAAGGTGAAACCATACCAATCACCACTGCGTCATTTTTCAGCTCTTTGATGTCTTCATTGGATAAAGCATCAACACCAACCAACACATCAGCTGCATTCAATACATCACTGCGCTTTTTGGCCATTTGACACATTTCAGAATAGGCTTCATTGGGGAAGCCAGCCTGCTCACCTGCATCAGGCTCAAACAATATTTGCCAGCCCAATCCAAGAATTTTTTCAGCCGTTTCGGGCACCAAGGCCACCCGCGACTCACCGTCTTTCGTTTCTTTTACAAAACCAACCGTTATTGTCATTAAATAATCCCGCATTTTAAAATCGTGAATCAGTATACCAAAAGGTCAAAGCTTTTTGATTTGATTTTTTCTTTCACCATGATACATTTTTTTGATATCAATAACGCTTGAATTCCTATTAAGACAAACTAAGATATGACCATGACTGAAAATCTTCATCAACAATTTATGCAGCGTGCCATTGAATTGGCTCAACAAGGTATGGACAGTGGGGCAGGTGGTCCTTTTGGCTGTGTGGTGGTTAAAAATAATGAAATCATTGCCGAAGGCTGGAATAAAGTCACCTCCACCAATGATCCAACCGCCCATGCAGAAGTTACTGCCATCCGCAACGCCTGTGAAAAATTGGGCACTTTCCAATTGGATGATTGTGTGATCTACACCTCATGCGAACCTTGTCCCATGTGCCTGGGCGCCATCTATTGGGCCAGACCCAAAGCTGTATACTACGGTTGCAACAAACAAGATGCCGCCGCCATAGCCTTTGACGACCAATTTATCTACGATGAAATTGATGCGCCCATCAACCAACGAAAAATACCCTTTCAACAAATCGGACAAGTCCAAGCTTTAGAGGTGTTTAAATCCTGGGCTGGAAAAACTGATAAAACTGAATATTGATTATGTCTAGTTCCATTATTGACTTAATGCTCAATCGTCGCTCTGTCTTGATTAAAAACATGACTGAGCCCGGCCCTTCGGCTGAAGAGCTTAACACCATTTTGACCATTGCGACACGCGTGCCTGATCACCGTAAACTGGAACCTTGGCGTTTATTGGTGTTACAAGGTGATGCCAGAAAGGATTTTGGTGAAACTCTGGCCGCGATTAAAGCGCAACAAGAAGAAATGATGGGCATTCAAATTGAAGTTGAAAAAGACTGTTTTATGCGCGCCCCATTGGTGATTGCTGTTATTGCATCACCCATTGAACACAAAACCCCCGAAGTGGAGCAAATTCTATCGGCTGGCGCAGTGTGTCAACACATCAACATTGCTGCTGGCGCCCTTGGTTTTGCCAGCCAATGGGTGACCGGTTGGTCCTGTCTGAACAAAGAAGTTCACAAAGCCATCGGCTTGGGCAAAAAAGAATTTATCGCCGGCTACCTCTATATTGGCTCCAGTGATGACAAACCATTGGATCGACAGCGACCTGATTTGGATGAAGTGGTCATTTATTGGAAGAAGTCATGAAAATACTCGGCATTGAATCTTCCTGTGACGAAACCGGTATTGCTATTTTTGATACCGAAAAAGGACTGATTGCCGATCAGCTTTACAGCCAAATTGAATTACATGCGCAATATGGCGGCGTGGTGCCAGAACTCGCTTCGAGGGATCATGTCAGAAAAATTGTCCCTTTGATTCAACAAAGCTGTAAACAAGCAGGTTTATCATTACAAGACCTGGATGCTGTTGCCTACACGGCTGGCCCAGGTTTGGTGGGTGCTCTGTTGGTGGGTGCTTGTGTGGGTAAATCATTGGCTTGGGCGTTAGATTTGCCAGCAGTTGAAATCCATCATATGGAAGGTCACATCATGGCCACATTATTAGAAGAGGATAAACCTGACTTTCCGTTTTTGTGTTTATTGGTTTCAGGTGGACATACTCTATTGGTTGATGTTCAGGCATTGGGACAGTACCAAATTCTTGGCGACACACTGGATGATGCCGCTGGTGAAGCATTCGATAAAACGGCCAAGTTACTGGGCTTGCCTTATCCTGGTGGGCGCTATATTGCCGAACTGGCCGAACAAGGTGATGCCACCCGTTTCAAATTTCCGCGACCCATGATGAATCGTCCGGGACTGGAATTCAGTTTTTCAGGTCTAAAAACATTCACCCGGGTTACCTGGGAACAAGAAGTAGAAAACTGCCAATCGGAAGCTGAAAAACAACAACTCAAAGCCGATATTGCTGCTTGTTTTCAATTGGCGGTGATCGATACCCTGACAAAAAAATGTTTACGCGCTATCAAACAAACCGGACATAAACAATTGGTTATATCTGGTGGTGTCAGCGCCAATACCCTGTTACGCAAAACGTTGCATAACATGGGTGATAAGCACCAGTTCAAATCATTTTTTCCCTCACTGAAATATTGTACCGACAACGGGGCCATGATTGCCATAGCTGGCGCGATGCGATTTCAACAAAAAGCAGTAGAACAAAATAGCCTGATTAAGGCCTATCCAAGATGGAGTCTGGAACAGCTCACATAAAACAATTGTCATGAAAGACTTACAGCCAAACAAATCAGCAGAGACCGCCCAATACTGGATTGATTGTTTGCAACTGCAACCTCACCCCGAAGGCGGCTATTTCAAGGAAACTTACCGCTGTCAGGAAAACCTTACAGCTGACAACTTGCCAGAACGCTTTGATCAAAGTCACTGTTTTTCTACTGCCATTTATTACTTGTTAGATGCGCCCAATTTTTCAGCTTTCCATCGCATCAAACAAGACGAGCTATGGCATTACTATGCTGGAAATAGCGGATTAACCATTCATGTCATCCGCGAAAACGGTGACTATCAAAAATTATATTTAGGCAACCAACCCGACAAAGGACAATCCTTTCAACAAATGGTCAAAGCCGGTGATTGGTTTGCCGCCAGTGTGGATGAAGCCGATGGTTTTGCATTGGTGGGTTGTACCGTTGCCCCCGGTTTTGAGTTCGCGGATTTTGAATTGGCAAAAAGGAATATACTCTTGAAACTTTCACCACAAAATGCAGAGGTCATTAACACCCTTTGTATTGAATAAACTCTTTAAAAAAACAAACCGTCCCTGGCTTGTTTCGAGGTGACTGTTATTCGTGGTTTCTGAATTTTATCGAAGTTATTGGCATACAAGAGTTTTAAATATCAACCGCTCAATCAAACCCATTGGCAAATAACATATCCAACTCAAAAGCACCGATATCCACTGTAGATACTTGTCGAGGAAAGCCTTCGCCACGCTGATCAAATTGTTGTGACAAACTTGCCACCACTGCATCATCACCCGCATCGACAGCTGGGCTGGTTCTATTTATACGGTGAGTCAAAGTAGGACCGCCGTTGTCTGCCAAAGGCAATAACTGAGCATCCAAAGGTTGGGCCAAGTCACCGATTTGGTTGCCGTTGACACCGTGCTGAAGTCCAATTTGTGGATCGGCCACACCAAAAAAATTAAATCCGGATACTGCTTCAGGAATGGCGGCAATGTCATCAGGCTGTTGTTCTGTGAATGCCACATTACCCGCAATCAGGGTGTTGTGAATTTCCATACTCCCAAAGGTGTCAAACAACAAACCGCCCCCTTTGATGTTGAAAACATGCCCGCTACCTTCAATACCCGTCAGGGTTGGAAATTCATTGGCGTTGCTGTAATAGTATGCATGGTTGTTAGCAATGGTTGAGCCTATGATGAGATTGACTTCTTCATCGTATTGGCTTCCTACTTGGATGCCACCCCCACCGAATCGAGCTACGTTGTTTGAAACGGTACTGTTGATCATTGTGAGGTTACCTATGTTGTTGGTACCCACACCACCACCATACCTGTTGGCAAAATTATTCACGATACTGCTGTTTTCAATCATCAGGTTTCCGCTTGTAAACAGGCCACCTCCAGCATAATTCGCATGATTGGAACTGATTACTGTGTTACTGATCTCCAGAGCAGCATTACCTTGTTTAAAAATACCGCCACCGGTACCGCTACCAAATGTACCAGTGGTGGTATTGTTGGTGATGAGGGTGTGATTGATGGTTGACACTTGTTCATTGCTTCTGATGTTAATGGCACCTCCAGTGTTGGCCACATTGTCCCGTAAAACCGCATGACTTAAATGCAATGCAGCTTGGGAACCGGCATAAATGGCTCCACCACGGCCCGTTAGCTGATCAGGTACCTGACCACCTGAAAGGGTTACATGACTGAGGTTCAGTTGTCCGGAACCGGTGACTTGAAAATGTCGCATATCACCTGCATTCAATTCAAGGAGTTCTGCAGATGGGCCACTGATGGTGACTTCACTGTTGATGCCAAAAGCCGAGTTAGAAAGATCACCATACACATTTAGGGTAGCCCCTACTGTATTCAAGTCGATAGTAACCGGACCACCACCAAACAAGCTGTCGGCAAAAGTAATGACATCAACACCAGGAAAACTGCTTTCATTCATCGCCAGTTCTATCGCTGATCGCAAAGTATCCACCTGATATTGACCTGGGCCAACCTCATTAGCCAGACCTCCACCGGTATCGCCATTGGTCAGCACCTCAAACTCGGCTGCTGATAATGACATTGAACACATCAGCAATTGTGACGCTGAAATTACACTTTTTTTGAGTTTCATTAACCACCTCTTTTAACCACACCACAAACATCTCAACCAACAACTGTTGACGCTGCGTGTTCTCATGATGGGTATTAAAGCATGCTCAAAATAGATTGTCGTGAGACCCTGGACCCAGAAAAAATGGGGGTTTGCGTGATTGTGGATAAATGAGTGGCGCTGAACAGGGACACAGGTCCCAATCCATACTTATTTGAGGTTTTTTCCCATGCCGGCATTCCGTGCCAACACAATCGCCTGGGCACGATTTTCAACAGCCAGTTTATCAAAAATGCGGGTGATATGATTCCTTACTGTTTTTTCCTGCAGGCCTAAATGGGCGGAAATACTGGCATTATCAAGTCCTTGCGCAATGTACTCCAGCACGTCACATTCTCGTGGTGTCAAATCAGCCAATTGCTGATTACCAACCGAATTAATGGAAGGTTCTTGAATAAAAGGGATGATTTTTGACATGAACACATCCCACATAGGTTCAGACAACAACACATGATTATCTGATTCCAGTGGAACAAATTTTGCACCAGGAATTTGTGCGGCCAATAACCGACCTTCATCAAAAGACACCCGCAAATCACCTCTGGCATGCATCACCAAAGTTGGGCACTTCACTTTGGAAGCCAGATCCATGACATCAATTCGATTGAATTCATCCAAAAACCTGGCCGCATTGTCAGCCGAACATGAAATTCTTTGCAATTCATTGAAAGCACGCAACTGCTCCAAACTACCGCCGGGCATAAACTGACAGGAAAACACCTGTCGAAATGCATCATGCTCACGACCCCAGCCCAATTGAATCAGCTTGCGCATGGTATCAGCTTCTTCTCGAGCTACTGCAGACCGGTCTCTGACCAACCGTCCTCTGCCATACGCTCCGTAAAGAATCAAATGACTGACCCTTTCAGGGTGACGCACGGCATAAGCTATCGCCACAGCACCACCTTGTGAAACACCGAGTAAGGGGAAACGATCCAAACCAATGGTATCCACCACCGTCTCCAAGTCATCGACCCAACTCTCAAATGACAAATCTTTGACTTCTCGATCGGACAAGCCACAACCCCTTTCATCATAGCGAACCAAAGTGGTTTGACCCGACAAATCATCCAACCAGTGTTGCCATACCGGGCTTTCCCAGTCGTATTCAATGTGGCTCAACCAATTAGCTGCCTTGACCAGTACGGGCCCATTGCCAATCACAGAATAGGCAATTCTGACCTGATCTTTGGAAGCAGCAAAATTAATCTCTTGGTCGTGTTTCATGAGGTTGGCATCAAGCTAAAAATACATTATAGTAAAATTTAAACAAGCGTTTAATTCTTTTATTATAATTTATGCTTATGTGCCTGCTATTTTTGCAAATCAGTACAGTACCCTGAGGACTTCTGAGCAAACTTTTTAAACCACTGTCATTCAAAACTGTTTTTGAAAATAAGGTCGACCGAACCCTATATCATTTGATGTAAAATAACCCGCATGACTATAGACAGAAATCCGGGCATGGATCTGAATTTGGATTGGATTGAATCCATACAGGTGAATAAGAGTGCCATTGAGAGGCGCGCGGCCACTTTGGGTACACGGCGCAGTGTAAAAAAGCAGCATCAGGCAGCGTGGTTACTAAAAGCCATCACACTGATTGATTTGACCACATTGGCGGGTGATGACACTGAAATGCGGGTCAGGCGTTTGTGTGCCAAAGCCAAAAATCCAATTCGGCATGATTTGGCTGAAGCATTGGGTATTGCAGACATGCAACTGACCACAGGCGCGGTGTGCGTTTATCATGACATGCTGGAAACGGCAGCCAAAGCTCTTGAAGGTTCTGGCATTCATTTGGCCGCGGTATCAACCGGCTTTCCAGCGGGACTGTCACCGTTCCACTTGAAAGTACAGGAAATCAAGGAATCGGTCAAAGCCGGCGCGGATGAAATTGATATCGTCATTACCCGTAAACATGTTTTTGCTGAAAACTGGCAAGCTCTGTATGATGAAGTCAAAGCCTATCGTGAGGCTTGTGGTGACGCCCATCTGAAAACCATTTTGGCTACCGGTGAAATCAGCACCTTGCGTAATGTGGCCAAAGCCTCGATGGTTTGTATGATGGCCGGTGCCGATTTTATCAAAACCTCAACGGGTAAAGAATCAGTTAATGCCACCTTGCCCGTTTCACTAACCATGATTCGCCAAATCCGCGATTATCAGGAACGAACCG
Source organism: Gammaproteobacteria bacterium (assembly GCA_030426705.1). Taxonomy (GTDB): domain Bacteria; phylum Pseudomonadota; class Gammaproteobacteria; order Xanthomonadales; family Marinicellaceae; genus Marinicella. Next base: position 191 of record JAUHXW010000009.1, on the reverse strand, counting down.
GTTATAAAGTGGGCTACAAACCTGCTGGTGGCATCAGCAAAGCCAAAGACGCTTTGGTCTATTTATCGATGATGAAAGAAGAATTGGGTGATGAATGGCTACAACCAGAACTGTTCCGTTTCGGCGCATCCAGCTTACTCGGCGACATTGAACGACAATTGGAACACCACATCACAGGCCATTACTCGGCT
>JAUHXW010000313.1 GCA_030426705.1 Gammaproteobacteria bacterium | reverse complement strand
CAGATGCTTGCCACCTGATTTGTCTTTTTGCAAAAGATGAAATGTCAGCCTTTGTGCGGTCTTTGACCCCACGCCTGGCAATATTTGCAAGGCTTTCATTAAATCATTGATCAATGCCATCTGTTTTGGGGGTTTAAATCAAGCGCATCAAAACGGCATTTTAAAGCCGGGTGGCAGATTCAAGCCTTCTGTCAGACCGCCCAAATCCATTTTCTGTAAATCAGCGATTTTATTCAAAGCATCGTTGAATGCGGCAACCAGCAAATCTTCCAGCATTTCATGGTCGCCATCAATCATGTCATGGTCGATGTCAATTTTCTTGACCTGCTGTTGACCATTCATGGTTATTTTAACGATGTCACCGCCAGCTGAACCAGTCACTTCTTTATTAGCGAGTTCCTGTTGCGCTTTTTGCATTTGTTCCTGCATTTTTTGCACTTGCTGCATCATGTTTCCGAGTGTGCCTTTCATATCAGTCACCTAATTTGTTTTCTATGATTTCTGCACCAAACTGACTCTGTAATAGTTCAACCACACTGTCAACTTGTTGCAATTGTTGTTCTTTTTGCTGATTTTCTACTTTTGTCTGCTGAGCCAATGAAGCCACCTGGTTTTGCAAAGCAAATTTAATTTGATAATCAGTTGAACCAGCTAATAATTTTCTGCGAATGGTTTCTTGTGACTTTTGTGTCAAAAATAATTCCGCTGAATCATCTACTGCAAAAGTAATGACGTTATTTTTATTTTCAAGTAACGCCATGTTTCGTGCCAGCTCACGAGCACCACCTTTCAATTGTATTTGCTGAAATACCTGAGGCCACTGGTCTTTTGTCAGTTTCGATAAATCAATATTGGGTGTTGTTGGCTCTGCAACCTGCGCTGTGGCTTGATGATTGATATCCGCTTGGGGTTGGGCTTGGTGAGCACTTATCTTTTGAGCATTAACAGCAGGCTCACTGTTGGAGACTTTTACTGGCTCAATTTCAGTCGTTTTTTTTTGACCCGTTCCTGAGTCTTCAAGCAAGTCAAAATTCAGCATTCTGATGATGGCCATTTCAAAACTTACTTTTTTATTAGGCGTGAATTTTAATTGCTCAATCGCCACCAGGGTTAATTGATAAAACCATTGTACTTCTTCTGCTGTGAGGCTTTGACTGAGGTTTTTAAGGGTAGCCACATCAAAATTACCACTACCAATCACTCTTCCCAAATTCTGGATGGCTGATATTTCGTGCAGCAAAAGACACAAATCATCCAGCAGTTGATTGTAGTCGATTGACATATCGTGAAACCATTCCAACTTTTCGACCAGACCTTCTCCATTGTTTTCATGCAACAGTGTCAATAACTCCTCTACATGAGACTGTTCAACTGTGCCTAACATGGCCCTGATTTCATCAAATTTGATTTGGCCTGCACCAAAAGCCAATGACTGATCCAATAAACTCAAAGCATCGCGCATACTGCCATCGGCCACTCTAGCAATTAATTGAATGGCTTTGTCGTCATAGTTAATTGATTCGAGTTTCAGTAATTTAATCAAATGATCGCCAATTTGTTTTTGGGTCAGACGTTTTAAGTTGAATTGCAAACATCGCGACAACACCGTAACAGGCAATTTATCAGGCTCAGTGGTAGCCAGTAAAAATTTAACGTGCTCTGGCGGTTCTTCCAGTGTTTTCAGCAGTGCGTTGAAACTGCTTTTTGAAAACATGTGAACCTCGTCAATCAGGTAAATTTTGTAAGTGCCTTTATTGGGCGCATACTGCACATTTTCCAATAAACTGCGGGTATCGTCTACACCTGTACGAGAAGCGGCATCCACCTCTATCAAATCAATGAAGTCGCCATCTTTGATTTCTATACAATGCTGACATTTCCCGCAAGGACTCCCTGAAACTCCTTCCAGACAATTCAAGGATTTCGCCAGTACGCGAGCCAGTGTGGTTTTGCCTACACCGCGAGTTCCTGTGAACAAAAAAGCATGGTGTAAACGATCGTTTTCAATGCCATTGACCAATGCCTGAACCACATGCTCCTGGCCAACAATTTCCTGGAAGTTTTGTGGTCGGTATTTTCTGGCAAGTACTTGGTAGGTCATTTTGGAGATTTCTGATTGATAAAGGGACTCCCGTCAGCCGGTCCTCACACATAAAATCACAGCTGCGGCTGCTCCCTTCCGGGCCTGACCGAGTCCACTGCTATTTATTGCAAGGTGACAAACGAGAGTCACCGAGGCGGTATTATCTCTGAACTGAATTGGATTGTCCATACTCATGTTTCAGATTCTTGAATATTAAGTAAGGCTTGCTTAATCATTGGGATGGTTACTTTCCTTTTGAGCTTCAAAGTGTCAATAGTGAGTTGTTTGAACAAAGGATAAAGATTTGATAATGAAGTGTTTTGGGTGGTTTTTAAATAGTTGATTACAGCATCTTCTAATGGCATCCCACTTTGTGAAAACAATTGTTTGATACACAATAAGGCATCATCGCCTTTCAACACTTCAAGTGACAACACCAAACCTGAACTCAACCTTGACCGCAAGTCAGGCAATTGCCAAAGCGCATCCCTTTGTGAACATTCAGCTGTCACAACCAATTTGACCTTTTGACTTTGGCAAGCGTTGTATAAATTAAACAAAGCCGTTTCATATGCCAAATTTCCACTGAGTTGAGAAATATTTTCAACCAATAAAAAATCATAATCAGTCAACAAATACTCAATCAGACCATGATCAAGAATATTCATTGCAGCAACCAACGCCACCTTTTGATTATTTTTTTGTAAATGATTACACAATGCTGAAAGCAAAAAAGACTTACCTGCAAAAGCCGAACCCCACAAATAAGTTAACAGGGGCAAATGTTGATAATGAAGCAACGAGTCAACCACCTCTTTACTGCCAATGAAATCCTCGAATTGAAAGGTTCCCTTGGTATTAAGTTGTAATGGAACTTGGGGTTGAGTCATGAGTGAGAATTTTCGTCAGTCTCGCTTTGTTTAATGCCCTTTTCAGCACTTTGTTGACGAACCTTTTCTTTCTTTGCTTTGTCTGTGCCTGGTTTATTTGTAAGACTGATGTCATTTTCTTTACCGTACAATTTACTGCTTAAATAACGGTCATGGCCATGTCTCAACAGCACCATAACCACCGCCGCCAGTGGCAAACCCAGTAATACACCCACAAAGCCAAACAACTGACCACCTGCCAATACCGCAAAAATAACAGCCACAGGATGCAAGCCAATGCGATCCCCCACCAACCACGGCGTCAACACAAATCCTTCAAGCAATTGTCCTATACCAAAAACAATCAGCACATATATAATGTGGTTGATATCACCAAACTGAACCAATGCTGCAATCACACCAGCAATTAAACCAACAATAGTGCCCAAATAAGGGACAAAAGAAATCAATCCAGCACCCATACCAATTAACAAGGACAATTCCACACCAACAATCCACAAGCCAATAGTGTATATGGTCCCTAAAGCCAACATCACACTTAATTGCCCGCGTAGGAAAGAACTCAGTACGCTGTTGGCATCTTTGGTGATGGCATTAACAGTACGGTAATAAGGTCTGGGAATCAATTCGCTGACTCTTTGAGTGATTATGTCCCAGTCTCT
>JAUHXW010000312.1 GCA_030426705.1 Gammaproteobacteria bacterium | reverse complement strand
GCCATTCACGTTAACCCCAGTAATGATGTGGTCAAAGAAATTGGTCTGTATTTGTTCGACAGCCCAGGTTCTTTTGCCCTACATGGTTTGATGACGCCGGCTTTCTGGTTGGCGGTTGCAGGTTTTGCTGTGGCGACATACATCTATATGAAAAACATTGCTTTAGCTGGTAAGTTGAAAAAACAATTGGCGCCCATTCATAAAATTCTTGATAACAAATACGGTTTTGATTCATTCAACCAGAAAGTGTTTGCTGGCGGTAGTGTGAAATTAGGCGAAGCATTGTGGAAATGGTCTGATTCTAAATTGATTGATGGCTGGATTGTTAATGGCAGTGCCAAGGTGGTCAATACTGTTTCTAAATTCATTCGTTCAGTTCAGTCTGGTTATGTTTATCACTATGCCTTGGTGATGGTGGTGAGTGTCATTGTTTTCATTGGTCTTTACGTTTTTAAATAGGCAGTAGTTTTATGTTTGAAGGTTCAATATTAAGTGTTCTGATTTGGCTGCCGATTTTAGGTGGTTTGGCTTTGTTACCTTTGGGTCAAAGTCGTGCTGGCATGGTGAAAATTCTGGCGTTGTTAATTACGTTGATTACATTTGTCATCAGTTTACCCTTGTGGACTCAATTTGATGCATCAACAGCGCAATTGCAGTTTGTTGAAAAAGTGTTGTGGATTGGTGCTTTTGATATTCACTATCATTTGGGTATAGATGGTATTGCATTACCATTGGTGATTTTGACAACATTCATCACTGTGTTGATTATTTTGTCAGCCTGGCAAGTTATTAAAGTGAATGTACATCAATACATGGCTGCGTTTTTGATTTTGGAAGGCATGATGATAGGTGTCTTTACGGCTCAGGATGCCATGCTGTTTTACATTTTCTTTGAGGCGATGTTGATACCGATGTTTGTCATCATTGGTATTTGGGGTGGTCCAAACAGGGTTTATGCCACGATTAAATTCTTCCTTTATACCTTTTTGGGTTCCGTTTTCATGCTGATAGGACTGATCTATCTTTACATGCAATCGGGCAGTTGGAATTTAACTGATTTGGCCTTGCATTCATTGACCATGAAAGAGCAGAGCTACTTATTCTTTGCCTTTTTGGCGGCTTTTGCTGTGAAAATTCCCATGTTCCCAGTTCACACCTGGTTGCCTGACGCGCACGTTGAAGCACCTACGGGTGGTTCTGTTGTGTTGGCAGCCATTATGTTGAAGATTGGTGGCTATGGTTTCTTGAGGTTTTCATTGCCAATCACACCTGATGCATCATCGGAATTTACCTGGTTATTGATAACGCTGTCATTGATTGCTGTCGTTTATATCGGTTTGGTGGCAATGGTACAAAAAGACATGAAAAAGCTGATTGCCTATTCGTCGATTTCACACATGGGTTTTGTCACTCTGGGTTTATTCCTGGTGTTTATGCTGATGAAAAATGGTGGCAACAGTCAAATGGCTGTTGAAGGCGCCATGGTACAAATGGTTTCACATGGTTTTATCTCAGCAGCGATGTTCTTGTGTGTAGGTGTGCTATACGATCGCTTGCATTCACGCATGATTAAAGATTACGGCGGAGTGGTTAACACCATGCCTTGGTTTGGTGCTTTCTTTGTGTTTTTTGCGATGGCCAACTCAGGATTGCCCGGGACTTCAGGTTTTGTTGGTGAATTCATGGTTATTTTGGCAAGTTTCCAGGCCAGTTTCTGGATTGCCTTTTTGGCTGCCATTACTTTGATAGTGGGTGCAGCTTATTCTTTGTGGATGGTGAAAAGGGTTATATTTGGCTCAATTACCAATGATTCTGTGGCGACTTTGAAAGACATCACTGCCAGAGAGTTTTTCATTTTGGCCGCTCTCGCCATTATGGTGTTGCTGTTGGGCGTTTGGCCTGAGCCGTTGATAGAGGTGATGAGTGCTTCTGTTCGACAAGTCATTGAGTACGTTTCTGTGAGTAAGGTGATATAAATGTTTAATTGGTCTGAATTAATTCCGGCACTACCGGAACTTTTGGTACTCACCATGGCTTGTGTGGTGTTAATAGCAGGGTTGTTCACCGAGCGAAACAAAGGTGGCTTTTTGGTGTTCCTGTCCGTCATAACCATGGTTTTTGCAGCAATTTTGACACTGAAAGATCATGTTTCTGGTGCTCAATTCACCACTGAATTATTGTTCAATGCCACTTTTGTCAGAGATGGATTTGGCGACATGCTGAAAGTGGTGGTTTACCTGTTGATGATTGGTGTGTTTTTCTACGCCAAACAATATTTACGACAGCAGGGTAACTTGCAAGGCGAATATTTTGCCTTGTTGCTCTTTGCCACATTGGGCATCATGGTAATGATTTCAGGTTACAATTTCATTGCCCTTTATCTGGGTTTGGAATTACTGGCCTTGAGTTCTTATGCGCTGGTTGCGTATAACCGCAATGACATCAACAGCAACGAAGCAGCCATGAAATATTTCATTTTGGGTGCTTTGGCCTCAGGCATGTTGTTGTATGGCATGTCGTTGATATACGGTGCTGTTGGTACATTACAACTGGATCAGATTTCTCAAGCCATTGCCAGTCAGAACAATGACATGTTTTTGGTTTTGGGTTTGATTTTCGTGATTGTCGGTATTGGTTTTAAATTGGGTGCAGCTCCATTTCATATGTGGGTACCTGATGTCTATGAAGGTGCCCCAACAGCGACCACCTTATTCATTGCTTCGGCGCCTAAAATCGCTGCTTTTGCTTTGGCTGTCAGGATATTGGGGCAAAGCCTGGATGTGTTGATGGTTCATTGGCAATCCATGTTGGCAACTCTGGCGATAGTCTCCATCATCATTGGTAACCTGTTTGCTTTACAACAGACTAACTTGAAACGACTGTTTGCTTACTCAACCATTTCTCATATTGGCTTTATGTTGTTAGGCTTGGTTGGTGGTGAACAAGGTGTAGCCGCTTCTATGTTCTATATCATCATATACACCTTCATGGCATTGGGTGGATTCGGTATGATTGTGTTGTTGTCATCCAAAGGTTTTGAAGCCGATGAAATCAACGATTTCAAAGGCTTGAACCATCGAAATGGCTGGTATGCCTTCCTGATGCTGTTATTGGTGGCTTCCATGGCTGGTTTTCCTCCATTGATTGGGTTTTTCTCAAAACTGTACGTATTGAAAGCAGTGGTTGATCAGGGGTATATCTGGTTGGCTGTGATTGCAGTGATATTTGCAGTGATTGGCGCTTTTTATTACTTGAGAATTATTAAAGTGATGTATTTTGAAGAGTCAGAAACAGATCAGGCCATTGATGTAGGCTTTGATGTGAAAACAGTATTGAGCATCAATGCACTGGCACAAATTGGCCTTTTGGTGGTAGTGCCTGTGTTATTCCAATACTGTATTATGGTAACCAAATCATTATAAATGTCTAAACAACATGCAAAAGTAGGATTGATTATGGGTTCCCAGTCTGACTGGGAAACCATGCAAGCTGCTGCAAATGTGCTTGATGAGTTCGACGTCCCGCATGAGATACGCATTGTGTCCGCACACCGGACTCCGGAGTGGATGTGCGAGTATGCCAAGTCCGCGGTCGATCGTGGATTAAAAGTCATCATTGCCGGAGCAGGAGGAGCGGCTCATCTCC
>JAUHXW010000311.1 GCA_030426705.1 Gammaproteobacteria bacterium | reverse complement strand
TTTTCTCAGTTCAGACAACACCAGAACATTGGCCCAGGGCTGTAGCAACAAAGCCCGGATATCATTGGGCACTTTCTGATTTTTCAATGCTTTTTTCAGAATTTTAGCGGCTTCCACTTTGGCTTTGTTCAACCGTTCACGACCAGACATTTTTTCTGAATGACGACGTTCAGCTATCGCTGCTTTTTTACTGTGTTTTTGGTAAAACTGAATAAACCGGGTAATCAGTTTTTCGTAGTTAATGTCTTTTTCATGGTTTTTGATGATAAAGGCAACAATTTCTTTGATTTTCTCCAAAAACAATCCTTTCTCATCGACTTCCAGGCTCCAGCCAATAGAGGTTTGCGCCATGATATTCAATAATTGTCTGGCGTTGTTTTTCTTATCGGAGAAAAAGGTTTCATCTTTAAGCGCTATCTGCAAATAGGGTAATTGTAATTTTGATAACACCAGTTGGATGGTTTCAGGCAGGTTCCGATCCTCTACGAGAAACTGGAACAGCTCACCAATTAAATCAATGGTCTTTTCATCAGCTTCGCTGATTTTGGTTTTTCCTGTCTGTTCCTTGAGTTTCTTCAATGCTTTGAGTAACTCGTCCTTGAGTTCAAGAGGACTGATATTTGATCGCGTTTCTAATTGTCCTTCACTCAACAGTTCTCCTTTAATTTGCTGTAGTGCGTCAGTTAATTGAGAAAACTCAATGATTTTTTCAGTTGTATAGTCTCCCGCCTGACCCTTTTCTGCCACAGCTTCACGGTCATGGCTCAGAATATTGGCTATTTTTTTGTAATTTTCATCAGTTTCTGATAATGCATTGGCCAGGTAATTGATGGAATTATTGACCTGGTTTCCCTGAACACGTACTTGCTTCACTTGAAACTTGATTTCTGGTAATACACCTCGTTTTTTGAAGTACTTGTTAACCATTTTGTAAACAGGCCCCAAACTTTCTACCATTTTTTTCTCAAACAATTTGATGATGATCAGTTTGATTTTATTTTCAGATTTCAAGGCCCTCAACGATAAGGCAAATGCATTGACGATGGCATCTGGCCCAAGCGGATTACTTTGATTATCAATATCGTTCTCGCCAGCCATATCAGCAAAACGCTCGTTCAACAGATACAAATCTTCATGATAAATCTGACTGATTTTTCCAGTGACATTGTTGATGGCGATTTTCTGGTCCAAATCGTCTTCTTTAACCAGTGTCAATTTCTTTGTGTCTGCTTCGGTTTGATCAGATTCTTCGATGAAATAAACCAGGTCGTGATTCTTAAATTTTTGAAAAATGATGTTGATGTTTTGCGCGAATGAACGCATCAACTCATCTTTGTTTTTACGGGTATCGCCTATGGCCTCGAAGTATTGGGTTTGTTCATCGTTATTGTTGGCAGCTTCGGCCAAATCAAAAAAGAAATCGTTGAGGCCATCATAGAATTTTTTAAGTCGTGGATTCAAATACTGTACAAAAATCCGATGAATTTCATGCAAGTACTTGCTGAATTTTTCATGGCTGACTGAAATCTTGTTTTTCCGTTTTTTGTTGTCTTCTGTGGACAAACCCATTGTTTGATTCTCTAATGCAAGTGAACATGGCAAAGATGCCCTCGTACCAAATGTTAAGCACAAATAATTCCCATAACAACAAATGTCTAACAAAGGCGAGTCATTCGGCTAACTATTCATCACTTCTGATGCTATTTATTCATTTTATACCATTTGCCTGACCAAATTCATCACATTTGATTTGATTACAAAACGACCATATACAAAACTGACCAATAACAAAGTCAATATCACGACCAATAACCAAATAAGACTCAAAGACCAAGGGAATGCAAAAGGTAATGCAAACCAATAAGTGGTGATGGCATAAGATGTCAATAATCCTAATGCCCCCCCAGCTAAGAAAGCCAACAAACCAAGTAATAACAGCTCTATGATATTGATGGCGTACAAATCCTTGGTCAGCATACCCATCAAACGAAAATAAGCACTTTCCTGCAAGCGGTCTTGTGAAGTTGAGACTAAAGAAGTAATCAGGATCATCACTCCGGCAATCACACTCAGGCCGGTAAAAATCTGCACCAATTGGGTCAATTGATCAACGAACCCTTTGAGTTGTTTGGCAATACTGGCACCATTCAGTGTCGTAATACCAGGAAACTGCTTGGCAATATCGGTTTGCAGTTGCGGGATGTCATCGGCATTGACCTGCGCGGTGGCAAATTGAATCTGCGGTGCTGAAGCCATCACTTCAGGTTGAAACATAAAATAGAAAAAAGGACTTGGACCACGTTGAAACCGGCTCCTGATACTGCTGATGTAGGTTTTAACCGGCACACCCTGGATATCAAACTCAATTTCATCTCGCAAGTCTACTTCTAAATACTCAGCAATGGTGTCAAGAATTGAGATGGGAACCGCCCCATTACTCTCAGTTAATTCGGCATAGAGTTGATCTGTATCAATGCCTTTTATCAATTGCTCAGTCTTCAAAACTTCCGTGCCATAGGTTAAGTTAAAAATACGCAGAATGTTGTCATAATTACCCAGTTGGTCTTTGACTGTTTCTGCGTCGACACCATTGACCGAAGCAATTCGGGCGCGAATCACTGGGTAATAAGTGATTTTTTCACCAATCATGGCGTTCAATGTTTCATGTTGTTCACTTTGTACATCCAGCATAAACATATTGGGTGAGTCTTCTGGATAGGTGCTGATCAGCTGTTGATCTATGGTGTGATTCAAAGCCGCAATACTCCACATCACCATCACCGCCATTGACATGGTGGTAAAAAACAGTATGGATTGGTTGCCCTTCCGAAAAATATTTTGAATTGACAGTTTAAACAGCCAATTGTTGATCCAGTGTTTTTGGATGGCCCATTTGAGCACTTTTAAAATTGCCAGACTGAACAACCAAAACACCACAATGATGGCCAATAAACCCAGTGCTACTTGCAAACCCAACCACCAGGAGGCCAATTCAAGACTCATCAACAAATACAAACACAACAAAGCCAATACCAACCAATACCGAGAAAAATACCAGCCACTTGAGGACTGACTTTGTTGCTGTAATACCGCTACCGGCTTGATGGCGGATAAAGACTGAATGGTGCTGTGCGTCATCAGTAAAGTCAAAGCAGCAGCTATCACCAGCACTTTGAGCAAACTGATCCAACTGATGTGTAATGTCACTTGCGCTGGAATGATGGCCGCGAAAGCATCATAGCCAAAATACAACACCAGTTGACTCAAAACAAAAGCCAAACCAACCGCCACCAAAGTCATGATCAGCAACAAACGATAATAAGCGCCTTTGAGCTGTGCCATGGGCTCACCAATGGCTCGGCGAATGGCATTGGTCTGTTGTTGTCGATTGACAAAGGCTTTGACCACACTCATCAACCCAACTCCAGAGAGCACAATCACCGCCACCACCAGTAATTTAAGGAATTTGAGAAAGTTTCCAGACAAAGCTGAAATACTGGTTTGTGCATCATCGGCTTGAGTGACATTGGTTTTTGTCCCTGCGGTTAATTGCTTCAGTTCAGACAAATAATTGGGCAACTGCGATTCATCAGCCTTAATTTCTGCGCGATAATTCACACGACTGCGCTGACCCAGCAAACCGGTTTGTGCCAAATCACCATT
>JAUHXW010000310.1 GCA_030426705.1 Gammaproteobacteria bacterium | reverse complement strand
GCTGACAGTTAATGAACTGAAAAAATACCGTGGTGAGGCGGATTAATAGATCTTATAGCCCTTTATTCGGTTCTGAGCCATTGAGTAAAAGGCTCTTTTATTCAGCTTGTGTTCAGTTTATCAGGAAAATTAACCAACAATATAACAGCATGACTTTAGGCTATTGAATCTAGCCAATTGGCATAGTAAATTACCCCGCTTTGACCAAAAACAACCACAATGAAAAAAGCCACTTTGCTGCTTTTGCTGGTCTCACTGACCGCACAATCACAAGACCCAACAGACCCCACTCAAATCACCAAAAATGACTCTGTAGAATCACTGTCTCCTCTACAGGTAACGGCCAGTAAAACGGCCACAGCCAGTAATGACACCGCCACAGCCGTTTCTGTGGTAACCCGTGATGAAATTAAAAATAAGCCCAATACTTTATTGCCTGATTTGTTGCGGCAGGAATCTGGCGTTTATATCCAACAAACCACACCTGGACAAGCCATTCCCATCATCCGCGGCCTGAAAGGCTCAGGCAATGTACATTTGGTGGATGGTATGCGGGTCAATACCGCTTTTTTCCGTAATGCGCCCAACCAGTATTTGGCGTTGGTAGATTCATTCATGACGTCACAAATAGAAGTGGTCAGAGGCCCAGCTTCGGTGCTGTATGGCGGAGATGCCCTTGGTGGTGTGGTTAATGTATTAACCCATACCCCAGAGTTTTATCGCAGTGAGTGGGATTATACTGGCCAGTTATTTACTTCCTGGGACAGCGCCGATGAGAAGTGGATCAGTCATGTTGGTGCGGACTTTGGCAACAATAAAATTGCCTCAACCATTGGCTTGAGTTATCAGGACATCGGACAAAGAACCACTGGCTCAGGGCAAACCATACCATTCACAGCATACACATCCCGTTCATTCAACAACAAATGGGTGTTCAATACCGGCGACATGAGCAACTGGACCTTTGATTTGCAATACACCCACCAACCAGCCACACCCCGAGTTGATAATCTGGTTGTTGGCTTTGGTGAATCAGAACCAGAATCGCTGGTTTATTTATTCCAACCCAACGAGCGACAATTTGCTCACTTGAAATACTCAACAGCGGAAATGACCCATTGGTTTGATCAAGCGAATTATCATTTGGCTTATCAAAAAATCACCGACAACAGATACAGTCAGCCCTTGTCCGGTAGCCGCACTGATACAGAACAAAATCACAGTGATTTACTGACTTTTCAGGCCGACTGGAACAAAGCCTTGGATGACAACAGTATGTTGGTTTATGGCATTGATACCTATTTGGATACCATTTCCAGTAAGCGACAACGGGTGTTAGCTGACGGCACGCCTGTTCCCAGAGATTCACGCTACCCGGATCAATCCACCATGCGCCAAATCGCCGTGTTTGCCGATTGGCATCAATATGTAGGTAAACATGAGTTCACAACCGGTTTGCGCCTGAGTGATTACGCCATCGATCTCAACAGCCCGGATATAGATGATGATCGGTTGAATTTAACCGACCTCACCTGGCATGCCAGCTGGTTGTACAGAATCAACAGCAATGACCGGGTTTTTGTGAATATCGGTCGGGGTTTCAGACCACCGAATATTTTTGATTTGGGACAAGTGGGCGAACGTTCCGGTAACCGCTTTAACATCATCAACCCCAACCTCGAACCTGAATCTGTGATTTCATTTGACCTTGGATTCAAACATGCCGGTAATGGTTGGCAAGGAGAATTGGTGGCTTTTGTTTCCAGATACCAGGATGTGATTGCATCTGTTGAAACAGGAGCAATGACTGCTGATGGCATGAATTTTGTGCAATCACAAAACATCAACGAAGTGGATATTTATGGTCTTGAAGGTGAATTGAATTATTACTTTGACGCCGGTGGTCATCTGTTTGCCAATTTTACTTACACCCATGGCACCGAAGAAACCGAAGATGGTGATGGGCCTGCAGACCGTATCCCGCCCACTTTTGGCGTAATCGGCTATCAACAAGACCTGAACAACACCTGGAAGGTGCGCTCACAAGTGCGCTACGCCAGTACCCAGGACAGACTCAGTGACCGAGATTTAACCGATCCCCGCATCAATCCATTTGGCACTGGCGGTTTTGTGGTATATGATACGCATTTCACCTGGCAGCACAGTATCAACAGCCAGGTAAGACTTGGGGTTGAGAATATTTTTGATAAGAAATACCGGGAACATGCTTCCGGACTGGACGCGCCAGGAAGAAACTATCATGTCTCTTTTTACTATGATTTTTAAGTGACAAAGTCACCACACAAAAGCCATGTTGATATTTGAAAAATCCAAAGCGGGTCGCACCGCCACTGCACAATCACCAGTTGATGTCGATGTCAGCCACCTGATTCCTGAACAGTTCCAACGTGGCAGTCGCCTGGGCATGCCACAAGCCAGTGAGCTGGATGTGGTACGTCATTACACCCAACTGAGTCAGAAGAACTTTTCTATTGACACCAATTTTTATCCTTTAGGTTCATGTACCATGAAATACAACCCCAGGGCTTGTAATTCTTTGGCCATGCAGGATGAATTTCTGTCACGCCATCCTTTGGCACACCAAAGTTTGTCGCAAGGCTACTTGGCATGCATGTATCATTTACAACAAATCCTGCAAGCAGTCACCAACATGAAAGGTGTGTCACTGACACCTATGGCAGGTGCTCAAGGAGAGTTCTCAGGCGTTGCCATGATAAAGGCTTATCATGATGATCGCGGTGATTTTGAACGCAATGAAATCATTGTTCCTGATGCAGCACACGGTACCAACCCGGCCACAGCCATCATGTGCGGCTACAAGGTCAAAGAAATTCGCACTGACAGCGATGGCAATGTGGACATGGAAGCTTTGGAAGCCGCATTGGGTCCACAAACGGCTGGTATCATGCTGACCAACCCATCAACCTTGGGTGTGTTTGAAAGCCGCATCAAAGAAATCGCACAAAAAGTACATGCCGCCGGTGGCTTACTGTATTACGATGGCGCCAACCTCAACGCCATTTTGGGTAAAACCAATCCTGGCATCATGGGCTTTGATGTGATTCACATGAATTTGCACAAAACCTTTTCCACTCCACATGGTGGCGGTGGCCCTGGTTCTGGTGCTATTGGTGTGAGTGAGCGTTTGCTGCCTTATATGCCTGTGCCTTATGTCGGTAAAAACGAAAACGGCTATCACTTCATCACCAAAAAAGAAGCTCCCAAGTCGATTGGTCAACTGTCAACATTTGCTGGTAATGCCGGTGTTAATTTGCGAGCCTATGTATATGCCTTACTCAATGGCAAACAAGGCATGCAACGCATTTCAGAGTTTGCCACCCTGAATGCCAACTACCTGATGAAACGTCTGGAAGCGGTTGGCTTCGATTTGGCTTTCAAAAACCGTCGTGCCAGCCACGAGTTTATCGTCACATTGAAAAAGCAAGCCAAAGAACTGGGCTTGACCGCCACCGATTTGGCCAAAGCCTTGTTGGATAAAGACATGCACGCACCCACTGTATATTTCCCGTTGTTGGTTGCTGAATGTTTATTGATTGAACCGACTGAAACTGAATCCAAGCAATCCATTGATGCCTTTGTTGAAGCCATGGCTGAAATTTTGCAACAAGCACAAACCGACATCGATACCTTGAAGC